>JAPPFQ010000154.1 GCA_028875135.1 Acidobacteriota bacterium | reverse complement strand
CTGTAGCACATTCCCAAGAGAAGCAGCGCGAACGGCAAACCGGTCAATAGCGAGGCCGTCTGCAGCGCCACCAGCCCGCCGCTGATGAGCAACGTGATGGCGACGATGCCTTCGAATGCGCACCAGAAGGCCCGCTGAACCACCGGTGCATCCAGCTTGCCTCCGGCGGTGATGGTGTCGACGACGAGCGATCCGGAATCGGAGGAGGTGACGAAGAAGACGATGACCAGGACGATGCCGATAATCGAGGTGACCTCGCTGAGCGGCAGCGTCTCCAACATCCTGAACAGGGCCAGCTCCGGTTGCTGAGCCTGCACCGCCTCGACCACCGCGGTATGGCCGCCCTCGAGATAGTTCGACAGCGCGGTTTGCCCGAAGGTGTTCATCCAGAGCGCCGAGACCAGCGTGGGGACGACCAGCATGCAGCCGACCAGTTCGCGCACCGTGCGTCCGCGCGAGACCCTGGCGATGAACATGCCGACGAAGGGAGACCAGGAGAGCCACCAGGCCCAGAAGAAGGTGGTCCATCCGTGCATGAAATCGAAGTCGCTACGACCCGCCCAGTTGCTGAGCGGCCCGATCGCCGCCAGGTAGTGGCCGATGCTGGCGACGAACCCGGCCAAGAGGTCGAGAGTCGGCCCCACCGCTAGCACGAACCCGAGCAGCAGCATGGCCAGCAGCAGGTTGGCCTGGCTCAGGCGCTTGACGCCCCTGTCCATCCCGGCGACCACCGATGCCATTGCGGCAAGCGTTACGGCGGCGATGACCAGCACCCTGGTGGTGTCGGTGGCCGGAATGCCGAACATATGGGCCAGCCCCGCCGCCGTCTGCTCTGCGCCCAGGCCAAGCGAAGTGGCCAGTCCGAAGAGAGCGGCAAACACCGTGAGAACGTCGATCAGGTGGCCGAACCGGCCCCAGACCGCCTTGCCCAGAACGGGGTAGAACGCCGACCGCAGCGTCAGCGGCAATCCGAGATTGTAGGCGGCGAAGGCGAGCGCGAGCGCGACGACCGCGTACATCGCCCAGGGGTGCAATCCCCAGTGAAAGATGGCGGAGGCGATGGCCATCCTTTGGGCGGCGGCCGTGTCCCCGGCGTCGACCCCGAGCGGAGGATTCCGGAAGTGGGTGATCGGTTCCGCCACCCCGAAGAACATCAGGCCGATGCCGATCCCGGCCGCGAACAGCATGGCGAACCACGACCAGGCGGAGTAGTCGGGTCTGGCATCCGGACCGCCGAGGCGAATGCGGCCGAGTGGGGTCACCACCAGCAGCAGGCAGAACAGGATGAAGATGTTGCCCGCGCCCAGGAACACCCAGTCGAACGTCGAAGTGAGCCAGGTGTGCAGCGCGTCGAAAACAGCGGCCGCGTCCTCCCGAAACGCCAGCACGCCGACCACGAATGCGATGATGGTGAGGCTGGATACGGCAAAGACCGGGTTGTGAATGTCGAGCCCCAGGAACTGGATGTTGTCCCGGCCAATCCGGTAGTCGGTCTGTGTGTCGCTAGGGGCCATGCGGGATCTGAAGCCTATCCGACTTCCGGGGACAATTTGGTTGACGCCGGCTGCCGAGACTGGAGCGTCCGTTCGCCATAATACCGCGAGGGGCCATCGATCCCTAGCCGAGAGGCAGGGCCATCCCGCGCCGAATCACCGCAACGTAGGGGCAACCCTTGTGGTTGTCCGATTGTTGCCGTTCGTCCGGCCGTCCTCTCGTAGGACGTCCACAAGGGACGCCCCTACGGTTATTGAGCAATTGTGGGCTTGCTCCCGGACTGATAGAGTACGTCTCGTGCTTCACTCGGCAATGGAGAAAACCTGGGTTGCTGATTACCATCGCCAGCTTCGACCACACCCTCGACGCCAACTTGGCCAAGACCCGGCTGGAAGCAGAGGGAATCGACTGCATTCTGACCGACGAACACATTACCAGCATGAATTGGTTCTGGGTCCCGGCCATTGGCGGCGTGCGCCTGCAGGTGAGGGAATCGGATGCTGAGAGAGCTGTAGAGATTCTTGAAGGTGAGTCCGACGACGAAGATGTGGCGGACGAGCATTAGCCGACATTTTTCGCCGGGGCGCGGCATTCTGTGAAATGGCGCAGGCGCTGGCCGGGGCGCTTCCTGCTGAGACTATCGGGCCGGGACTGCAGGAAAGGGAACTTGGACGCTGGACCTCAAAGGGTTCCACAGATCTCAATGGAGGAAAGCACTACATGGAAATCGCATTGATGGCGGCAAGCATGCTGGAGAGAACCTGGGAGGAGATGCTGGACTCCTGCAAGAAGCACGGCATTCGCCTGGTCGAGGCTTGCGGGGGCGGGCATATTCCCAAGGTCCACTACGACCCGGTCAAGCTGGCGTCCTCGCCGGCCGAGTTCGAGGCCTTCAAGCGCAGTCTGGACGAGCGGGAGATGCAGATTTGTTCCTTCGGCTGCCACGGGAACCCGATACACCCCAACCCGGCAATCGCCGAGGGAGCCCACGCCGACCTGGTGGCCACCTGCAAGCTGGCCGGCCGGTTGGACGTTCACCACATCAGTCTGCTGGCCGGCACCCCCGCCGGCGGTCCCAACGACCAGACGCCCAACTGGATCATCAACTCCGCCTTCGTCATGTGGAAGGATGCCTACCGCTGGCAG
>JAPPFQ010000242.1:1155-2641 GCA_028875135.1 Acidobacteriota bacterium | reverse complement strand
GGCCTACGGCGCCCGGGTGATCCGCGTCCGGCAATTCGGGGTCACCGAGTCGGGGACCAACTCGGTGGTGGAACGGCTCAAGGCCCGAGCCCGGACCGGCGAGGCCGTCCTGCTGATCTCGGCCACCTGCATCAGCCCGCGGCAGATGGCCGGGGTGAAGACCATCTCCTTCGAGGTCTGCGAGCAGCTCGGCGGCGCCCCCGATCACGTCTTCGGTCCCATTGGCGGCGGAGGCCTCTTTTACCAGTGTTATCAGGGCTACCGGGAGTGGTTCCGGGAGGGTCGCATCGACCGGGTGCCCAGGATGCACGCCGCCCAGCCCCAGGGGTGCGCCACGGTGGTGGGACCGCTGAGCAGGAACGAAACCCGCGCCCAGGCCGTGACCTGCACCAGCCGGATTTCCGGGCTCCAGGTCGCCGCCGTGCTGGACGCCCAAGTGGCGCTGGACACGGTGCTGTCCAGCGGCGGCTCGGGCCAGATGATGCCCGATGAGGCCGTCTACTCCTGGCAGCGCCGCCTGATCCGGGAGGAAGGCATCTATACCGAGCCCGCGGGAGCCACGGCGCTGGCCGGTCTGGAGCCGGCGGTGCGCCAGGGGCTGGTGAAGTCGGCCGAAAAGGTGGTGTGCCTGGTTACCGGGGGAGGGTTCAAGCACCTGGAATCCATCGACGCCATGCTGGAGGGCGCCTCCATGCCTCTCATCAACGTCGACGAGATCTGATCCGAAAGGCAGATGCAGAATGGCCAAGAGGCGCATCGCGGTGGTGGGCTGCGGGTCCATCGGACGCCGGCACGCCCGGGTGTTGACGGCCCGGCCGGAACTCGCGGTGGAGTTGTGCGAGTCCCACCCCGACCACCTGCAGCGGGCCTTGCGCGAAGTGGGCGAGGTTCCCACCCATGCTTCCTTCGAGAGCCTGCTGGCCACCCCTCCGGAAATGGTGGTGATCGCCACCCCCCACCGACTGCATGCCGACATGGCCGTTCGGTCGCTCCGGGCCGGTTGCCACGTGCTCTGCGAAAAGCCCATGAGCGACAGTCTGGCTTCGGCCAAGCGCATGCTCCAGGCGGCTGAGGCCAGCCCCCGGGTCTTCAGCGTGGGGTTCACCTACCATTTCCATCCGGTGATGCAGCACCTGAAGGAGCTCATCCGGGAAGGAGCCTTCGGGCGCATCCTTTCGCTGCACTTCCACGTCGGGACCTATCTCACCCTGATGAACTCCATCTCCCGGCACCAAGCCGAGGTGGAGGGAGCCATCGCCATGGACTATGCCCACCAACCCGACCTCTATTGCTGGTGGTTGGGGAAGGTGCCGGTCAGGGTCTATGCCGCCGGATGCCGGGGAGGAGATCTGCCTCTGCAATCCAATCCCAACCTGATGGCCGTCACCCTGGAGTACGAGGAGCCGCTGATCGCCACCATTCACATGAACTACGTGCAGCATCCCGATCACGGCGACTGCGAAGTGATCGGGGACAAGGGCTGGGC
>JAPPFQ010000242.1:0-1145 GCA_028875135.1 Acidobacteriota bacterium | reverse complement strand
GGCAATCGCGACCCCGAGTCGGAAACGGTCCGCACCTTCGAACTGGAACGGGACCCCTTGATGGCCGATGAGCACCAGGCCTTCCTGGATGCGGTCGACGGCCGCCGTCCGCCGGAAAGTCCGGCCCGGGAGTCCATTCAGTCCATGCGCATTGTCGAGGCCATCATCCGGTCCTGGAGGCAGGGCGCCCCGGTGACCCTGGAGGAGTGAAGGATTGCGAGACTTTGCCTCAGACCGAGACGTAGGCGAAAGAGATATCCACGAAGAGACACGAAGCGATACGAAGAGGATCCACGAAACAGGAATATCCACGACAGGAAGGGATACGAAGGGGATGATCAAGGTATGAGCCGACCACCCGAGTTTGACATCAATGCCATTGGCAAGGAGTCCAAGGAGATCCGTTCCTTTTCGGTGGACCTCCCCGAGGGTCTGGGAGACCTGGCCCGGCAGAGCTTTCTGGCCTCCAGCGGCTTTTGCCCGGAAGACCGCATCGCCGCCGAGATGGCCCTGCAGTTCGACGGCGAGACATTGTCGATGCCCGTCCTGACGGCCAGGGGCCGCAGGGACGGTCCCACGCTGGTGGTGACGGCCGGGGTTCACGGCGACGAATACGAGGGGATGGAAGCCATCTACCGGACCTACGAGGCGCTGGACCCCGACAAGCTGAATGGGACGTTCGTGGCCGTGCCCATCGTCACCCTGACGGCTTTCTGGCTCGGCATCCGCTGCAATCCCGTCGACTCCCTCAACATGGCAAGGGTGTTCCCGGGCAGCGCCGACGGCAGCTTCAGCCAGCGGCTGGCCCAGGCCGTGCTGCAGCGGGTATTGCGCCATGCCGACTTCTACATCGACCTGCACAGCTCGGGGCGCAACTATCACATGCTGACCCTTTGCGGCTACTCCATGATGGGGGAGCAGGCCGCCGTCGCCCGGGAAGCTGCCCTGGCCTTTGGAGCCCCGGTGGTCTGGGCCCATCCCGGCACATCTTCGGGGAGGACTCTCTCGGCCACCCTGGAGCTGGGCATCCCCTCTCTCTATACCGAGGCCTATGGAGCCGGCCACGTCAGGCCCGAGGACGTGGACTGCTACACTCAAGGGCTGGCCAACCTGTTGAAATTTCTCGACATGACGGTATTGGAGGG
>JAPPFQ010000662.1 GCA_028875135.1 Acidobacteriota bacterium | reverse complement strand
GTGAAACAGGTTTGTTTCAGTTGCTTAACGGGTCGATAAAATAACTATCCACTAACCACTGGCCACTATTCACTTTTCACGAAGACCAGCAACTTTCCTTCCAACGCCGCCATCACACCCCAAGGGTTGACCCCCGGAATTCCGGTCGGTAGAATCCTGACCTAGGCGTCAGGCAGGAGGTTTCCAGCGATGAAGATGGATGGGCATGCGGGCAGGTTTCTGTTATTCATGGGAGTGTTGTTCCTGGGCTGGTCCGTCACCGCGGATCGGGTCTGCGCTCAGAATATCCCCGTCAATCCCACGCTCAAGAAGAAGATCAGGGAGGACGTCGACAACCTGGTGGTCAACGTTGAACTGGTGAACGTCCTGTTCACCGTCACCGATCGCAAGGGACGCCTGATCACCGACCTGCGAAAGCCCAACTTCAGGTTGTACGAAGACAACAAACTGCAGGAAATTACCAATTTTTCTCGCGAAACCGACCTCCCCCTGACCATTGCCGTTCTGATTGACACCAGCACCAGCATCACCGACCGATTCAAGTTCGAGCAGGAGGCGGCAATCGAGTTTCTTTTCCAGACCCTGAGGCCCCGCAAGGACAAGGCTCTGCTGATCACATTCGACTCTGCCATTGAGCTGATTCAGGATTTCACCGACGATCCCCAATTGCTGGCGCGGTCCATCCGACGCATACGACCCGGCGGAGGAACCAAGCTGCTGGACAGTATCTTCCTCACTTGCCAGGAAAAACTGAAAGCCGAGCCGGGCAGCACCAGAAAGATCATCATTCTCATCAGCGATGGAGACGACAACCTCAGCATACAAAACCTGGCCTCAACCCTGGAGATGGTCCACCGTTCGGATGTCTCGATCTATGCCGTCAGCACCAACTCCAGCGGTTTCTTCAGTATCAAGGCGCCCAAGTCCGACAAGCTTCTCCGGCGCCTGGCGCGGGAAACGGGAGGGCGAGCCTTCTTCCCCTTCAAATCGGAGGAATTGAGCGAAAGCTTCGCCAATATCGGAACCGAACTCCGCAGCCAGTACTCTCTCGCCTATCGATCCTCGAATACCGCACGGGACGGCTCTTTTCGCTCCATCAAGATCAGGACCGACCGCAAGAGGCTGAAGGTGAAATCCCGCAAGGGATACTACGCCTCCCCGAATTCCAGCTAGACCGGAGTCCTGCCCCGACTCCGACTCCTTCCACATTCTCGTCCTCCACCGGCTCGACAGCGGGCCTTCGCCCCGCTCACTCGCGGCAACTTCTCCAGGCGTAAGAGGAGGCCCGTGACCCGCTTGCGCCGACCCTGGGAACCTGCTATTTTGGGTCATCCTGTCGGCACATCCTGCTCCCCCAAGTCGGCGCCCGGGACCGTGTTCCGGCTACGCCCCCACTCGAGACCATAAAACCCCATGATCGGTTTCAGCCTGGTGGATTGGAGCATCATCATTGCCTACCTGGTCGCCACTATGGCGGCCGGCCTGGCCATGCGCCGCTACGTGGGCAGAGTCGAGGACTTCATCCTGGCCGGGCGTGGCATGGATGTCTACCTGGGAGTCGCCTCGCTGGCGGCAACCGAGTTCGGCATCATCACCGCCATGTACACGGCCGAGCTCGGTTACAAGAACGGCTTCGCGGGGGCCACCCCCGGAATCCTGATGGCCGCCGCAATGCTGGTGGTCGGGCTCACCGGTTTCGTCATCAAGCCCTTGCGGGACTCGGGGGCCTACACCATTCCGGAATTGCTGGACCGACGGTTTGGACCGCGGGTCCGCTGGCTGGCCGGCCTGGTAATCGTCCTGGGGGGAGTTCTCAACATGGGGGTCTTCTTTCGGGCCGGAGGCGAGTTTCTGGTGATCATGACCGGAATCCCCCCAGGCTACCTGGAAATCACCATGACGGTGCTGGTAATCCTGGTGCTGATCTACACGGTCCTGGGAGGAATGATCTCGGTCCTGATCACGGACTACCTCCAGTTTCTGGTTATGGGAATCGGCCTGGTCGCCGTTTCCGTCCTGGTGGCGGTCCAGGTGGGATGGGAGCAGGTGGTGACGGCCGTTGAGAGAGAACACGGACCGGGAGGGTTCAACCCCTTGACCAGCGAGGGTATGGGCCCCGCCTACGTGGCCTGGCAGACCCTCAATCAACTGGCCGTAGTGGTCACATGGCAAACCGTAATTCAGCGGGTCCTGGCGGCCCGGGACAGTCGGATTGCCCGAAGGATCTACACCCGAACCAGTTTCTATTTCGTGGGGCGCTTTCTGATTCCTGCCTTTTGGGGCATGGCGGCCCTGGCCGTGCTGGGAGCCGACCATCCCCCGTCGGCCTCGCTGCAGGCCATGCCAACCTTTCTGGCCTCCCTGCTCCCCTCCGGACTGGTGGGACTGGTGATCGCGGCCATGCTGGCCGCCGAGATGTCTACCGATTCCAGCTATCTGTTGACCTGGAGCAGCATCCTCTACAACGACCTGATCTGCTCCGTCCGCAAGGAGCCCTTCAGCGAGAAATCGGGACTGCTCCTGAACCGGTGCATCGTGCTGGGCATCGCCGGATTCCTGATGCTCTATGGACTCTGGTATCAACCTCCCGGAAGAGTCTGGGACTACCTGTCCATTACGGCCAACATCTACCTGTCCAGCAT
>JAPPFQ010000230.1 GCA_028875135.1 Acidobacteriota bacterium | reverse complement strand
GGGGCAGCCCCAAGTGCGTCAGGATCACCTGGTGGCCCCGCTCATCCGACCGGTGTGAGGCAATCATGAAATCTCGAGTGGCCGGGCAGAGCAGGAGGGCCAGAAGCGCTGCCGCTCCCGAGATGAAACCGTCCAGAACCACCCCTCGCCGCATCACGGCCCCACCGAGAACCACACCAGCCAGCACACCGATTTCGAAACCTCCCACCTTGGCCAGCACATCGAGGGGGTCTTCAGGGATCGGCCGGTTCACGGTAAGCGCCGTTTGCACCACCTCCACCTTGTGCTCCAGCTCCTCGGGCGTGCGTCCCGTGCCCCGGCCGGTGGTTTCCCGGGGGGATCGGCCGGTGACGGTGGCCGCGATGGCGCTGGCGGCCGTGGTGTTGCCGATGCCCATGTCGCCGGTGGCGATCAGGTCGGCTCCCGAGCGAGCGGCCTCGACGGCAAGATTCACCCCCGCGGTGAGGCACTGCTCCGCCTGCCGGGCGGACATGGCGGGTCCCAGGGTGATGTCGCCCGTGCCGTGTCCGGCACTCAGGCGGCGGAGATCGGGATGATCCTGGATTCCGCTGGCCACACCCGCGTCCACGATGATCTGTCGAACGCCCAGCAGCCTTGAAAGTGCGCTGACCGCCGCACCCCCTTCAAGAAAGTTTTGCACCATCTGCCCGGTGACCGCCTGGGGATAGCCCGTAACCCCCTGGGCGACCACGCCGTGGTCGGCTGCCGCCACGATGACGGCTTTGCCTCGGATCCGGGGTTGCTCGGTGCCGAGGATTCCGGCCAGTTGGACCGACACCTGCTCCAGACGGCCCAGGCTGCCGGGAGGCTTGGTGAGACGGAGCTGTCTGGCCTCGGCGCGGCGCCGGGCTTCGGCGTCGGCGGGTGCGGTCCGGGCGATGGCTTGGGCGAGAGTGATCAAAAGGAGAACTCCAAACCGGCTGTCCCCGTGGCACCGGGGTTCAGGAAACCATTCTCATAGTATTGCCTGTCCAGCAGGTTGTCGACCCGGCCGAAGAAGCGCAGACTGCGGAATTCCGAAAGAGGCAGCCTGTAGCTGGCCCCCAGGTCGACCTTGGTAATGGGGTCGAACCGAAACACCCGGCTGCTGAAGATGCTGGGGTCATAGATCGGAGCCAGGGTATTGCTGGAGGTCACCCAGTCCAGGTTGACGAACAGATTCCGCCCCAGCCACTGGGTTGCCAGCAGGGACCACTGGTGGTCGGGAATCACGTAGGATTTCAGAACGTCGCCGATCCGTGGCACGCGCTCGTCCGCATTGGTGTAGGTGTAGGAAAACCGCAGATCCAGCGATCTGGAAGGACGAACGGTGGTGGTGACTTCGAGGCCGCGGGCCAGGCCCCCCTGGCTGTTCCGGTAGCCGCCGAACCGCCCGAAAGGGTCGGTGGCGGGGTTGATGCCGCCGGAGAAGTCGAACACGATGTTCTCCTGGATGCGAGTGTAGAACCAGGTCAGGGAGGTTTGCACCCGGTTGCCGAGCAGGATCTGGTCCAGACCGGCGTCAAAGGCGATGGATCGATCGGGACGGAGCCTGGGATCTCCATAGGCCGAATAGCCGAATCTGGAAAAGTAGGTCCCGAAGCGTTCGTAGAGGGAGGGAGATCGGTAGCCGTTGCCGACGTGGGCGCGGATCTTGGTCCCGGTCCGGGCGACGAAATAGGCGATCGAACCGTCTCCGGTATAGGCGGTCGGCGGTGCGTCGAAGGTGAATCCCTGGTAGGGGGCCGTTTCCAATGGTTCCAGCAGAGGGGTCTGAAGCGAGAACGTCTGGACTCTGAAGGCGGCCGAAAGGTGTAGTCGCCCCTGCAACAGTCTGAGCTGGTCCTGAATATGAAAGGCGTTGGTGCGCTGCGTGACGTCCGCCAGGGACTCGGGGGAGGGCTGCACGGGAATATTCCGATTGATGAACTGTTCATTCTCGAACTCGTAGCCCGCATCGATGAAGTGGTGGGTTCCCACCTGCAGATGGGTGCGGGCGTTGACGGTCTGCACGCGCCCGCCGAAGTCCGATCGTGTGATCCCGCCAGGCTGGAAGCCGGGTCCTCCTGGGCCGTTGTGATGGATCCGATCGGTTCGCAGATTCTGATAGGAGAGACTGTACCCTGTCCGGGCTGTCGGCTGCTGGTTGAACAGGACCGCGCTGGAAAGGAAATCGGTGGCCACGCGAGCGTCGGGATCGTTGAGAGTAGGGATGAATGTGGCCGATCCGAGGTTCAGTTGGGACAGGGGCGTTCCCGCCTGGTGGAGCTCGACCTGATCGGGAGCCAACGGACGGGCCTGGACGATTCCGGTGGCCGTCAGGCCGGGGGCGCTGCTTGGCGACCGGTTGAGCTGGAGGAAGGTGTCGCCTCCGTAGAATCGTGCCGAGAGGTTGGCCGTCGGAGAAAGGTTCAGGTTCAGCCGCCCCTGAGCCGTGGTGTTGCGGCTGGCATCGTCCCCGTCGACGCCTCTAGAAATGTTTCGATGGGCCAGTCCCGTGCTGTAGGTGAACCGGTCCTGCCGGAATCCTCCCGCCAGGCGGGCGCGACCATGCAGCCGGCCCAGGGATCCCCCCTCGGTCAGCAGGCTTCCCCGGGTGCGGCCGCCGCCTTCCTTGCTCATCATGTTGACCACGCCGCCGAT
>JAPPFQ010000578.1 GCA_028875135.1 Acidobacteriota bacterium | reverse complement strand
CGATGTTCAATCATCTTGTTCCCGACAGGCCATGAACTTCTCTTGTTTCACTCTCTTATGATCCGCCCCGTCGTCGGGGGCCGGACTGTTCTGAGAATCTGGTGTTCCAAAACCGCCAAGTTTAAAACTTTTCCAGGTCGGCGAGAGCGGAGAGGCCGTTTTTCTTGAGAAAGTTGATGATCCCGCCTTCCTGATGGAGCCGGAGCATCATTCCGGGAATTTCAATCGGTATAGTTTGATCTTTGGTAGCGTTGCGAAGCACCCGCGCCTGAATGTTCAATTCCAGACGGTCGATTTCCTCGATGGAGTCGGTATCGGCAATGACACACAGAAGCCCCAGGTTGATGGCGTTCCGAAAGAAGATCCGGGCGAAGGACTTGGCGATGACGGCTCCCAGGTAGGAGTGCTTGAGCGCCACCGCCGCCGTCTCCCGCGAACTGCCGCACCCGAAGTTGTGACCGGCCACCACGAAGTCGCCGGATTGAACTTGCTGTCGGAATTCCGGACGATATTCGATAAAGCAAGCCTTGGCCAACTCCATGGGGTCGGTGGTGATGTTGTAACGTCCGGGAGTGATCAGGTCCGTGTTGACGTTGTCCCCAAACTTCCAGTTCATCGGATCGAAACCCCGTTCAGGCAACGTACCTTCTTGGGTCGGTAATGATGCCCGTCAAGGCCGTAGCCGCTGCGGTCGCGGGACTGGCCAGGAAAATTTTGGCCGTGGGGCTGCCCATTCGTCCCTCGAAGTTGCGGTTGCTGGTGGAAACGCACACCTCGTTGTCGTAGAGCACGCCACCGGATCGGCCCAGGCAGGGCCCGCAACCGGGACTGGAGACCACCGCCCCGAAGTTGACGAACTCCTCAACGTACCCTCGCTGGAGCGCCTGCAGGTAGACCCGGCGCGAGGCAGGGGTAACGATGGCTCGCAATCCCTCTTTCACCCTCTTCCCCTTCCACATTCGGTGAACGACCTCCAGGTCCTCGATGCGGCAATTGGTGCAGGATCCGATAAAGACCTGATCCACCGCGACCTTCTCACTTTCGACCTGTTCCACCGGCACATCGTTGTCGATATCCGGAGGGCAGGCAATCATCGGTTTCAGGTCCGAAACATCGAAGCGAAGCTCCCGTTCGAAGAAAGCTCCCGGATCGCTGCGCAGAGGTTCGAAGTCCACCGGTCGATCGTTTTCCTCGAGATAGGCTCGGGTCTGGTCGTCAGGGGCAACCACGGCTGCCTTGGCCCCCATTTCGGCGCTCATGTTGGTCAGCGTCAACCGGGCCGGGACGTTGAAGCCTTCCACCGTGGGTCCCGCGTATTCGATAACCCGATAGTTGGCCCCGTCAGCCCCCATCTCCTTGGCCACCGCCAGCACCACGTCCTTGGAGTAGCAGCCCCTTGGCAGATCACCATTGACAGTGACCCGGATCGTCTGGGGAACCCGAAACCAGCTCCTGCCGGTGGCCATGGCGATGGCCGCGTCGGTGGAGCCCACTCCGATGGTGAGGGCTCCCAGGCCGCCGCCGGTGGGGCTGTGGGAGTCCGCGCCCAGGATGAGGTTGCCCGGATTGATCAGGCGCTCCGACATGACCTGGTGGCACACCCCGTCATAGACCACCGGAATGCCCTGCTCATCGGCAAACTTTCTGATCTGGCTCTGCAACTTGGACATGGCCACGCTGGGGCTCGGAAAGGCGTGGTCAAAGGGAATGAAGATTTTTTTGGGATCGAAAACCCGTTCGGCGATCTGGTAGAAGGGCTCCAGGGCCCAGGCGCAGGTGGTGTCATGGGCCATGACCAAGTCCAGGTCCGCCAGGATGAAATCCCCGGCTCGCACCGCTCTCCCGCAGTGGTTGGAGAATATCTTTTCTGCCAGTGTCTGAGCCATCTGCGTCCTGGTGCCACCGCCGGGAGTCGAACGACTCCTGGACGGTCGATTGCACCATTCCGGCGCCGAATAAACGGGGCCATTATAGGGAAAGGATCGGGATGAAGGCAAACGGGCCGCTCGGGTGGCAGACCCATCGAGAAAGACTACAAATTGAACATGGATTGATCTTTTTTCTGTTGTTTCAGCCAAATGCCGGCTACGGCCGGACCGACCGGTGCGACAAGAGCCAGGGGAAGAAATCGGGTTCGTCGTAAGCCCGATACCAGGAGTCGTGGCCGACTCCGGCGTATTCGCTGAAGCGCACGGGGTTCCCCAGTGCCCGTAATGCCCCGGCCATTCTCCGTGACTCCGAAACCGGAACCCGAGGGTCATCGGTTCCATGAAATATCCAGACCGGCGTTTGGCCGATCCTGACGGCCATGCTGCGATAGGGATCGGGGGAGAATTCCACCGGCGGATGATCCTCCGGGACCTTGACTCCCGCCGGCGGCACCACACCCCCGCAGATGGGAGCCAGCGCGGCAAACTTTCCGGGATGCTTCGCCGCAAGACTCCAGGTGCCGTATCCTCCCATGGAAATTCCGGTCAGGAATATCCTGGTGGAATCACCGCCAAAGTCCCGGACCGCCGCCTCCAGGGCTGCCAGCGCCAGCCTCGCCATCCGGGTGTGGGTCCACCACATTCCCCTGCGACATTGCGGCAGGACAACGATCGCCGGAATCCGCTCGGGATTCCGCCTAATGGCGGGGCCGATAC
>JAPPFQ010000712.1 GCA_028875135.1 Acidobacteriota bacterium | reverse complement strand
GAGCAGAGCGGCAGAGATCAGGATCTTTCGTCGCATTCCATTGGAGTAGGCTGAAATAGCGGAGTGGCGGTAGGGGTGGAGCAAGAACAACCGAAGAAATGCATCGATTTTTTCGTTCAGCAACCTTTCCGGAATCAAGCGCAGTCGACCGACCAACTGCAAGTATTCAGTTCCCGTCAGATAGGGATAGAGATGGGACTCCTCCGGAACATAGCCCAGGCGTTTCTTGAATCCGTGAAGGTCGAGTTGGATTGGCTGGCCGTCGAAAAGGATCTGTCCTTGAGACGGTTCCAGCAGAGTGGTCAGCATCTTCACCGTAGTGCTCTTGCCCGAGCCGTTTGGTCCCAAATACCCAACGACTTCTCCGGGCTTCACCTCAAATGTGACCCGGTTAACTACCGGGATGCCGCGATATCGCTTGGTGAGTCTTTCCGCTCTCAGCACGGTCACCTCCCTTAAGGTCATGGAGTCAGGCTCCGTGGTTGGTCTCAGATGACTTACTGCAATCACTTTGCCATCAATATCAGAGCATTAACTGTTTGTGAAACAGAGGAATACGGGATTCAAGATCAACTGCCGGGTCCCTTCCCTGTCCGCATCTGGGACCGGCACGTCCCAATTCCGGACACTCGTGAAAAGTTTTTTCTCAAAGGAGGGTGAGTTGACCAGGAGGGAACAGCATCCAGTTCCTGTTGCTACTCAAATATTCTTCTTCCGACTGTAGGGGCCTGTCGTTTGGGAATGGATAGTTTCAACACACATGAGGGGCATCTGTGGGGGCTGCCTGAGGATTGTTGCAAAAGGCTTGGGGGTTAAAGACTTCCTGGAAGCGTGGGCGTCCCACCCGCACTCCCGGGGCGTAATCCACAACGACTCAATCCGTTTATTGGTGTTCATTCGTGTCCATTCGTGGTTCGTCGTTCCCCTTCGTATCATTCTTCGTAGTCCTTCGGGTCCCTTCGTGGATCGCTCCTTTTCCCTTCGCCCACGACGCGGGTCCCGGGCGTCGCTCACATCCTGTCCGGAACAGAGATTCCCAGCAGGTCCATGCCCTCCTGCAACTTGTCTCGCAGGATGGTGATCAGGGCCAGGTAGAACCCTTTTCTTACGGGGTCGGGCTCGTCCTTGATCCGATGGCGGTGGTAGAAGTGGTTGAGGGCCTGGGCCAGGTTGAAGAGGTACTTGGCCACTCCGGCCGGCTCGCAGTTGTGAATGGCGACGCGGACGTGGGTCTCGAGCTGGGCAGCCAAATAGATGAGAGACCAAAAGTCATTGCTGATCGACTCACGGAGGAAGGCGGCCGCTTCCGGCTTGTCCATGAATTCCGGCAGCGACCGGCGATCGAAACGGGGATCGAGCTCTTCAACCTTGCGAAAGATGCTGTTGATGCGCACCACGGTGTACTGGAGATAGGGGCCGGTTTCCCCCTCGAAGCTCAAAGCCTCCCTGAAATCGAAGGCGATGATCGAATTGCGGGTGTACTTCAACAGGAAATAGCGCAGGGCGCCCACCGCGATGGAGTGGGCGATGGCCTCGACCTCTCCGGCCGGGAGGCGGGGGTGGCGTTCTTGCACCTCGGCTGCCGACTTTTCCTGAAGCCTGTCGATGAGATCGTCGGCCTTCACCCCCAGGCCCTTGCGGCCCGAGACCTCCAGATAGGGGCGTCGCCGATCCTCTTCCGAGAGTCGAATTCCCAGATCCTGGCAGCAGGCCGGTGAAAGGCCGACCATCTCATAGGAGAAGTGGATGGAGCGTTCGGCCTGCAGGTGAAATCCCAGCGCCCGCAGGCCGGTAACCACGATGTTCTGCAGGTAGGACTGGCGGGAGTCGATGACGTTGTAGACGCGTTCGCCACGGCCGAAATCCGAGTCGGTCGGATCCTGAGTGGGATCGGAAGTGGTCATCATGACCCGGTGGCCGTCCGGATAGGTATGGAAGGGACAATAATAAAAGTCCATACCCAGCAGCCCCAGCTTCCAGAGCTGGTAGGCGATGTCCTTGCCCACATAAGTGACGGTGCCGTTGGAACGGACAATGATCTTGTCCTCCTCGTGCCCCGAATCGCCGCCGGCGGGCGAGGAACCAGCCCGGCCGTGCAGGTTGTATTCTCCGGCCCTCATGACCCAGCATCCCCGGTTCCTTCCGCCGGTTTCGTAGTGGATCGCCTTGGCGTCCTTCAATCGTTGGAAGGCATGGCTCCAGAAGTTGAGGTGGAGGATATCGCTCTCCTTGGGGAGCAGGTCGTAGGCAACGCCTATGCGACTCATGGTCGCCAGGTGGCAGCGGACAATGGCTCGGGAAACGTAGCGGGCGATGGCGGCGGTTTCTCCCTCGCCTGTCTCGATCTCCCGAAGCGTCCGGCCCCGGAGCTCGCGGTTCTCGGGAGCAGCCTCATAGAAAGAGGAGACCCTGGCGTAGAGATCCCAGCAGTAGTAGTCGAATTTGCCGGGAAGAGCCTGGATTTCCTCCAGGGTCTTCTCTTCCAGGTACTTGAAGCCGACCACCACGTCGGCGACCTGGACGCCGGTGTCGTCAATGTAGTTCTGGACCTCGACCCGCTCGCCGACCGAGCGCAGCAGCCGGGCGAGCGTGTCGCCCATGACGGCGTTGCGCAGGTGTCCGATGTGAGCGGCCTTGTTGGGGTTG
>JAPPFQ010000340.1 GCA_028875135.1 Acidobacteriota bacterium | reverse complement strand
GGTCTTGTCTATCGGGCAGGTCTTGCACCTGCTGAAGGGCGACTTCGCCGACATCACCATCTCCAAGATCCGCTTCCTGGAAAGCCAGGGCCTGATCGATCCCGAGCGGAACCAATCCGGATACCGGAAGTTCACCGAGGCCGACGTCAACCGCCTGCGGTGGATCTTGGAGCAGCAGCGGGACCACTTCCTGCCCCTCAAAGTCATCAAAGAGCGCATTCACCATCAGGACTTCGAGGGTGCCGGGGCAAGCAGGGAATCCAACAGTGACGGGCACGGCACCCTAGGCCCAGAGCGGCCCAATCCGCTGGACCCGGGGAAGGTCTCGGTGTCGCTTAGCCTCGACGAGCTGGCGTCGGCCAGCGGGCTTCGCCAGTCCGAGATAGCGGAGCTTCAGAAGTTCGGCCTCATCGAGCCGTTGGGCAAGGGCCCGCTCGTCCAATACGGGACCGAGGCGGTCATCGTGGCCAAGGTGGCGGCCGGATTCCTGGCCCACGGATTGGAGCCCCGCCACCTGCGGGCCTACAAGTCGGCCGCCGAGCGGGAGGCCGGAATGATGGAGCAGCGGATCATGCCCATGGTGATGCAGCGCACCGCCCGGTCTCGCCAGCAATCCCAGGACACGCTGGTGGAGCTGATCAACCTGGGCTCGGAGTTGCGGCTCTCGCTGCTCCGGTGCGCCTTGGCCGATCACACCGGGTAGTGGACCGCGCCGGACCCGAGCTGTACGCGAGCCGGGGCGCCATCGAGCAGGCGGTGGGGCGCGTCGCGGCCCAGATATCTGAGCAGTGCTCGGATGGGGCGGTGCTGGTGTCGGTGTTGAAGGGGAGTCTGCCGTTTCTCGCCGATCTGGTCCGGGCGGTGGACATCGCCGTGGAGGTGGACTTCTTGGCGCTGTCCCGGTTCGCCGCCGATTCCGGACGGGTCCGGTTGGTTAAGGACCTGGACTGCGACGTGACCGGACGCGAGGTTGTGCTGGTGGAGGACATCGTGGACACCGGGCTCAGCCTCGGCTATCTCATGGGAGAGATGCACCGGCGATCGGCCGACTCGGTGGCGGTGGCCGCGTTGCTCAACCGGAGCGCCCGCCGCATCCTGCCGGTGGCGCCCGACTACGTGGGCTTCGAGGCGCCGGACGAGTTCTTTTTGGGCTACGGCCTGGACTGGGCCGGCCGCTACCGCAACCTCGACCGACTGGTAATCGCAGATCCCGGCCTGCTGGCCGACGATCCCGACGCCTATGTCCCTATGCTCTACTAACGTGGAGACGATGAGGGAAATGGAACTGATCGGGGTGAGGATCGAGATTCCGTCCAACGCCCCCATCGTGCTGCTGCGGGAGACCGGCGGCGAGGGCCGGCTGCTGCCCATATTCATCGGAGGCGCCGAGGCTCAAGCCATCGCCTTGGCCATGGAGGAGGTGGAGACGCCCAGGCCCATGACCCACGACTTGTTCAAGAACGTGTTGGACGACTTGGGCGTGCGAATCGAGCGCATCGTGGTGACCGAGCTGCGGGATCGGACCTTCTATGCCGAATTGGAGTTGAAGGGGGGCAACGGCGCCCGCCGCGTCTCCAGTCGCCCATCCGATGCGGTGGCCTTGGCCGTGCGGACCGGAGCGCCCATATTCGCCGACGAAACGGTGCTTGACGCCGCGGGGCACGCGGTTGAGCCCGAGGACTCGGCAGGCGAGGAGCCGCCCGCCGAGGAGGTTCTGGACCAGTTCCGGGAGTTCCTAGACCAAGTGACCCCCGAGGATTTCAACGGCTGACGCCCATCCGGCTTCCTTGACAATCCACAGGGGCAGGTCTACCCTGTGGAAGTCCATTGGCGTAGTTTCCCCGGTGTAATAAACCCGCTTTGGAGCGCGCCCCGGTGCCGGAGAGTGGCATGAACGACAAGGAACGGTTGGCTGAAGACTTCAGCTCACCTCAGACCATCGAGATCATCGGTATCACCTACCGCCAGCTTGACTACTGGACTCGCACCGAGCTGGTGCGCTCCACGGCCCAGAAGGCCGTGGGGAGCGGCAGCCGCCGCCGGTACACCTACAGCGACTTGCTGGAGCTGAAGCTGATCAAGCGGCTGCTGGACGAGGGGATCGCCCTCCAGCGGGTGCGCGAGGTGTTCGACTACCTGCGCGACGAGCTGGGAGAGGATGTGGCCAGCGCTGATCTGGTGATAAGCGGCAACCAGTCGCTGCTGGTGCGCACCGATGAGCAGATTTTGGATGCGCTGCGCCAAGGCCAGGGAGCGCTCTACCTGCGGATGGAGGGGTTGATCGAAGAAGTGGACGCCGCCGTGCGGGAGCTGCCGATTGAAGAGGCGCAGCCTGTGGAGGCATCCCCGCCTCAGGCGCACATGGGTGCCGCTCAAACCGGTTCTTAGGAGCGACTGAGGGGGATCGAGGCAGCGTGTTCGCCCACGACTCCGAGCGGCAGTTCGCCGAGCTGCTCGATTTCTACGGCGTCGAGTGGTGTTATGAGCCCGACACCTTCGTGCTCTCCCGCAATGGCTCAGGCGAAGTGACCGAGGCGTTCACCCCCGACTTCTACCTGCCCCAGTTTGACCGCTACGTGGAGATCACCACCGCGCGCCAGAAGTACATCACCCGCAAGAACGGCAAAGTCCGCCGCTTGCGGGAGTGCT
>JAPPFQ010000731.1 GCA_028875135.1 Acidobacteriota bacterium | reverse complement strand
CCCCAATGGTGGATCTGCCGGCGGGACTCCGAAAACCCTTCGGCGCTTCCCCAGTAGAGATAGACGCTCTTCTCCTTGGTGTTGTTGTTGAGGAAAACCACCTCGGGGTAGCCGTCGCCGTTCAGGTCTCCGGCTTCGCAGTCCACGGCGCTGATGGTGGGGATGGAGCTTCGGCGCTCGGTAGAAAACCCGGTGGGTCCGTTCCAGTAGATGTAGGACTCCAGGTGGTGGGCGTGTCCGTGGCGCTCCCCCCCCTCGGTGCCGTTGTTGGCGAAGACCAGGTCCAGGGTGCCGTCCCGGTTGAGATCGACGGCTTCCACGTCGGAGGCCATCAGGGTGGGCAGCTCCGTTCGCCGCTCCGGCCCGTATCCCTCGGGGCTTCCCCAGTAGATCAGGGCCTGCATGTGGACCGAATAGTTGTGAATGAAGTTGCAGAAGACGATCTCCAGGTAGCCGTCCCCGTTGAGGTCGGCCAGCAGCGAGGGGCCTCCTCCGTCGGAGGGGAGCCGGGTGACGCCGCCGTCCCGGGCGCGGATTTCCCGCAAGAGTCTGCCCAGCGGTTGCTGATCGGGCAGGGGCGGCAGGATCGACCGGGGTCCCTGCGGGGTTCCCCAGTAGATCAGGAGGTCTTCGTTCTCCAATTGGTTGTGGTCCTGGGCCACGAAGATGTCGAGGTAGCCGTCGTTGTTCAGGTCCAGGGTGTGGATCATGCGGACCGATCCCGAGCGGGTGACGTAGAGGTTGGCCCCGCCGTCCTCGAGCGTTCCGCCGGCGAAGTCCTCGAAGTCGGTATGGTGCAGCCAGACCTGGTGGGACTCGCCCCCGGAGGTCCCGCCGGGCCAACAGAGGAAGATCAGGATGGCTATGCTCAGTAAGGGTCTCATGGAATCACGCTTCTTTCTGTGGGCTTCATCCGGTTTCGAGTTGGAGGGATGCTATGGCATTTGGCGGAAAGGGGTCAAGAGGTGCCGAATCTTTACAAAGATCCCCAAAAATGAGAATAATGCCTGACCCTTGGCCCCCGCCGGACGGTCCAACGGCCCCCCGAACCCTTCTCCGACCGAGGATTGGACAATGACCATCGCCGAACTGATCATGGAGGATGCACGAGCCCGCGACCTGCGCCATTTCTTTGGCATTCCCGGGGGCGGCAGTCCCTTGGACCTGATGGAGGCCGGCCGCAAGTCGGGCGTGGATTTCGTCAGCGTGAACCACGAGTCCTCGGCCGCCATCATGGCCGCCTATTACGGCCTGATGAAGGATACGGCCGGGCTGGCCCTGACCATTCGAGGAGTGGGGGCCGCCAACCTGGTGGGCGGGGCCGCCAACATTCACTTCGAACGGGCTCCCATGGTGGCGGTTTGCGAAACCTGTCCTCCAGCCACCGCCGGCTACGAGATGGTCCAACACTGCGACCAGTTGAGCCTCTTCAGCGGCATTGAGCGCTATCGGGAGACGCTTTCCACCGAAAATGCGCCGCTGGCGGTCCAGGAGGCCAGCTACCGGGCTACCGAGGGGCGACCGGGGCCGGCCCTGCTCAATTTTCCCGCCGACCTGGGCAGCGCCGAGTGCGGTCCACCGCTTCCGCCGCGGGCGCACGCCCCGGCGCAGGCGGCGCCGGAGCATGAAATTGTGGCCTGCAGGGAGTTGCTTTCCAGGTGGCGCAAGCCGCTGGTCATTGCCGGGGCCGACGTGGTGAGGGACGACGCCACCGGGGAACTGCTCTCCCTGGTGGAGAACCTGGGAGCCGCCGTCCTGGTGACCATGGAAGCCCGCGGCGTCTTTCCCGAATCGCACGATCGCTGGGCTGGAGTCTTCGTGGGGATCTATTCTCCGGGAATCATCGAGTCCAGAGCCTTCGAGAAAGCGGATGGAGTGCTACTGCTGGGTGTGGATGCCCTCATGACCCACGGACCCTGGAAATGCGACCTGCCCACGGCGGAAGTGCTCAGCACTCCCGACTACCGATCCCTTTCCCACCGGCCCGGGGTCCGGGTCAACGGCAACCTCAAGAGCGTATTGCCGGCCCTGGCGCCTCAAGCCCGCGCCGGCTTCCACGGGGGCGAGGTCGTGGCGCTGCGCCAGGAGGTCTTGCCCGCTTTCAAGCGCCCCGGTCGGGCCCGTTTGGCTGCCCAGGACATTATCGAGATCTGCCGCAAGGCGCTGCCTTCGGATGGAATCCTCATTTCCGAGACGGGAGTCTTCATCTGCATGCTGGAGCATCTCTGGCCGGCGGACTTGCCGGGAACCTACTACGGGACGTCGGGAGGGCGCACCATGGGACTGACCCTGCCGGCCATCTGCGGCGCCCGCCTGGCCGATCCCGAAACTCCCATGATCGGTCTGGGAGCCGACGGCAGTCTCCTGATGCGCCTGGGAGAGCTGGAAGTGCTGGCCCGCGCCGGGGGCACCGTGCCGCTGGTGATCGTGAACGACCAGGCCCTGGGGACCATGAAGGCCCGCCAGAAAATTCGCAGCCTGCCCGACTATGGGCTGGACCTGCATCCGGTGCAGTTTGCAGAAGTCGCCAGGGCCTGCGGACTGAAGGCGGCCACCGTGGACACACCCGAGGGCTTCGAGCGGGAGCTGCAAGCCGCCATGAACGCCGGCTGTCCGACGCTGATCGACGCTCGGGTGGACCCGCAGATC
>JAPPFQ010000694.1 GCA_028875135.1 Acidobacteriota bacterium | reverse complement strand
GCATCAAGGACATGCACCGCCTGATGCTGCATTCCAACCTCTACCGCCAATCCCTGAACCATCCTCGCGCCACCGAATACGAATCCATCGACAGCGCCAACCGCTACCTGTGGCGGATGCCGCCCATTCGCCTGGAGGCCGAGGTCATTCGCGACAGTATCCTGGCGGTGAGCGGCGACCTGAACCTGCTGGCCGGCGGGCCCAGCTTCTTCCCCGACCTGGAAGACGACATGATGAAGCGCGCCCGGACCTGGTGGGAGCCCGATTCCCAGGAGGAGCGCAACCGCCGAAGCGTCTACATGTTGCAACAGCGGGTGCTGGTGTCGCCCTTGATCTCGGTTTTCGACGGGCCCAATATCAGCGAGAGCTGCGATGTCCGGGAGGTCACCACCGTAACGCCTCAGGTGTTCGCCCTGTTCAACAGCAAGTTTGCCCACCAGAAAAGCCACGCGATGGCGGAGCGGATTCTGCAGGAAGTGGGAACGGACCCGGGCCGGCAGGTGGAGCGCGCCTTCCAGTTGGCCTTGCAGCGGCAGCCGACCGAAGAGGAAAAAATCCGGGGCATGCAGTTCCTGGGAGTTCAGACGGATCTACCGGGGACCGAGCTAAGTCTCACCCAGGCGGCCTATTCTCCGGAGAGCGCCGAGAGCCTGGCGTCCAAGGGCAAGGACGGCAGGTCTCTGTCAGACTTTTGCCTGGCCATGTTTAATCTCAACGAGTTTATTTTCCTGCAGTAGGCGAAGAAGTGCGTTCGCAGCCTGCGAAGGAGTGGGGCACTGATGCTGATCAAACCGCAATTCGATCAATGTGGGAACGTCGAGGTGCAGGATCCCAGGGCGGGGGAACTGGGGCGCAGGGACTTCCTGTTCCGCATGGGCCGGGGCATCGGGGGGACGGCCCTGTCCTACATGCTGGCCCGGGACGGCCTGCTGGCCAAGGGGACCTCTGCCGGCAACCCGCTGGCCCCCAAGGCACCCCATTTCGCGCCCAAGGCCAAGGCTTGCATCTTCCTCTTCATGGGTGGCGCTCCCAGCCAGATGGATACCTTCGACCCCAAGCCGATTCTGGCCAAGTACCACGGCACGCCCATCACCCGCATTTACGGGAGCCTGGAGAAGCGGATCTACGTGGGCAGCCCCATCAAGTTCGCCAAGCACGGGCAATGCGGGATGGAAGTCTCGGAGATTTTCCCTCACCTGTCCACCTGCGTGGATGACATTGCGGTGGTGCGTTCCCTGCATACCAACTCCAACAGCCATCCCACCGGGTTCATTCTGATGAACACCGGGGTGCAGGAGCCGGGCGCCGCCCCTTCCATGGGGTCCTGGCTGGTCTACGGACTCGGAACCGAGAACCAGAACATGCCGGGGTTCGTGGTCCTGCCCGACGGGGGAATCCAGGGAGGGATCGCCAACTACTCCAACTCCTACCTGCCCACGGCCTATCAGGGCACGCTGATCAACCCCCAGGGGGTTCCCATCGTCGATCTCAAGCCCCCAAGTGGCGTGACTGTGAAACAGCAGAGCGAGACGCTGGGGTTGATCAACGACTACAACCGAAACTATATCGACTCCGATCCCGGCAATGGCGCTCTGCTGGGCAGGATGAAGAGCTACGAGTTGGCCTTCCGCATGCAAATGGCCGTCCCCGAAGCCCTGGACGTCGACCGGGAACCCGAGAAGATCAAGGAGCTGTACGGGTTGAACGACAAGATTGCCGAGCCCATGGCCCGGCGCTGCCTGATGGCGCGGCGCATGGTGGAGCGAGGCGTGCGGTTCGTGCAGGTCTATTGCGGAGGCTGGGACTCCCACTCCGATATCGACGGCGGGCACCGGCGCTGCGGCCTTCGCAGCGACCAGCCGGTGGCCGGACTGTTGAAGGACCTGAAGCAGAGGGGCCTGCTGGACGAGACCCTGGTGGTTTGGGGTGGTGAGTTCGGGCGGACCGCCGACAACCACATGTCCTTCTTCCGGGCCCACCCCGGGCGCGACCACAACGAAAAAGCCATGGTGACCTGGTTTGCCGGCGCCGGGATCAAGGGAGGAACGGTGGTGGGCAACACCGACGAAATGGGGATCGAGGCAGCCGAGAACGTCTACCACCTGCATGACCTCCACGCCACCATCCTGCACCTGATGGGGTTGGACGACATGCGGCTCACCTACTACCACGCGGGCCGCTTCAAGCGCCTCACCGACCTGGGCGGCCGGGTCATGAAGGAGATCGTAGCCTAGCCTTTCACTTTTTGCAAAAGGCTCACCCTATTGAGTCGTTCCTGCCGCAGGCTGCACCACCTGCTGGGCCTGGGTTCCCTTGGGAGTCGCCTTCTCGGCCTTGTTCAGTTGCTGAAAGATGCGGATCTGTTCCCTGGCCTCCTCGATCTTTCCCAGCCTCCTCAACACCCTGGCCAGTTGGATGTAGGCCTGCTTTCTCTCGGGTTCCCTTGCCACCACTTGCCTGAGCAGCTTCAGGGCCTTCTCGAATTCTCCGGCCTTCAAATAGATATCGCTTAGATCCGCCAAGGCGGGGACCCCACCCTGGTTGAGGCGAATCGCTTCCTCGAACAGGGCGGTCGCCTCCACCGTCTTCTTCTGATGGGCCAGGACCCTTGCCAGCCCCAGCCTGGCCCCGGCCATCAGGTCCGGATCGCCCTGGAT
>JAPPFQ010000600.1 GCA_028875135.1 Acidobacteriota bacterium | reverse complement strand
GTCCTTTCCTACCCATGGCGGATCCTGTTTGAACCTCCTCCAACCCTTTCGTGGCCCTTCGTCGTTCTTCGTGTGTCTTCGTGGATAACTCTTTTTTCTCCGGCTTGTTCACCTGACGCACAGCCTCGCCAGCGTTTGCGCCGGTTCCGAGGGATGGGATAAGATCGCGCCGTCGAGCGTCCGCCAAGATCATGCCCTGAAACGACTTCCGTCCGCAGGAGCCAGCCATGACCATTCCCATGGATCGAATCACCAGCATGCCGGCCTTTTCTCCCTACTATCCCCCTCCGCCGGTGCGCTATCGCAACGCGCGATTTCAGTTCGTCTTCTTCCGGGCGGATACCGCCGCCGTGGACCGCGTGCTTCCCGCTTGCCTGGAACCGGCCGAGGACGGCTACTGCGTGGCCATCGGCATCTCCATCCCCTGGGCGTCCAGCTACGGGGCCTTCGACGAAAGCGTACTGACGGTCAAGTGCACCTTCAAGGGAGAAACCGGATACTTTGCCCCGGTGGCCTTTCTGAATTCCCGGTCCAGCATCCCGGCGGGACGCGAGATCTACGGCACTCCCAAGGTGTTTGCGGAGTTCGAGTGCGGCATGGATGAACGGGTGGCTTACACCGATACCCGCCTGGCGGGGGCCTCGGTGCTGGCCATCCGCTCCACCTTCCACCGGGAGGCCCGCGTGGAGGAGCTGCCCAACCTCACACCCTCCTGGAGGCTCAAGGCGATTCCCCGGGTGGACGGCCGGGGCGCCGACGTGCTCCAGTTGATCGACGGGGCCAACGTCACCTCCGACGTCGACGTGCACATCTGCAGGGCCGGGGACGGGGTGATCCAGTGCGACCCCTCGCCCATTTACAACCTGGCCGACTTCACGCCGCTGGAGTACTACGGCGCCTATTACCTGGAGCAGGACTACACCGAGGGATACGGAGAGGTGGTCCACGACTTCCTGAATCCCGCCTGAAGCCGAATCGGGCCGGTCATGCCACCAAGGGACGGTAACCGGCATTTCCGGCCAGGCTGAGCAACCGAACATGGAACCAGTGAAGTTGGCGGTGGTGGGCGCCGGGCTGATCGGCAGCAAACACGCCCGGCTGGTCCACGGGCAGCCGGAGTGCTCCCTGGTCGGAGTCTGCGATCCGGATGTCGGTCGCCGGAGGGTGGCCGAGCGGCTCGAGGTGCCCTTCTTCCGGGACCTTTCCGATTTGCTGGAGGAGCAGCAGCCCGAGGGAGCCATTGTGGCCACGCCCAACGGAACCCACCTGGCCGTGGCCGAGGCCTGCGCCGGGAAGGGCGTCGACCTGCTGATCGAGAAGCCCATTGCCGACACCCTGCCCGCCGCCCGCAGAATCGTGGAGGTGGCCGCTGCAGCCGGCTGCCGGATCCTGGTGGGCCACCACAGGCGGCACAATCCGCTGATTCGGGAAGCGCGCTCCCAGGTTCAAGGCGGCGCGCTGGGGAAGCTGATTGCGGCGTCGATGATGTGGACCCTGCTGAAGCCGGCGGAATATTTCCAGGTAGGTTGGCGTAGCCGGCGTCCGCAGGGCGGGCCCATCCTGATCAACCTCATTCACGAGCTGGACATTCTGCGCTACGTCTGCGGCGAGATCCGCCAGGTGTATGCCCAATCGGCCTCCATGGCCCGCGGGCTGGAGGTCGAGGACACCCTGAGCATCACGCTTTCCTTTGCCGATGGCGCCCTGGGCTCCATCATCGCCTCCGACGCCACCCCCTCGCCCTGGTCCTATGAAATCTCCAGTGGAGAGAACCCCTACTATTTTCACACCAGCCAAAACTGTTATCATTTTCTGGGCTCGGAGGGGGCGCTGGCCTTTCCCCGGATGGAGCTGTGGCGCTACGGAGAAAGGTCCCGGGCCGGCTGGCAACATCCCCTGGACCGGACTCGCCGAGAGGTGGCCCCGGCGGACCCGCTGGTCCTGCAACTGCAGCACTTTTGCCGGGTGGTCCGGGGGCGGGAACCTCCGCTGGTGGACGGGGCCGACGGGGCCCGTACCCTGGCGGTCGCTCTGGCGGTCCAGGAATCGATCGACCGGCAAGCTCCCGTCCTGCCGGCTGAAGAGAACGTCTCCGGGGGCGGGTTTGCCGACTCAGCCCGAGGGGCGGGAGCCAAGCCTCCCGAAACGGAATCATGCAACTGACCCGGAGCCAGATCGACGAGTTCAACGACCGCGGCTACCTGTTTTTTCCGGGCTTGCTGGACGGCCGCGAGGTTGCCGCCCTGCAGCAGGCGATGCCCGGGATCCTCAGCCGGCCGGGGCCGGAAGTCGTTCCCGAAAAGGACAACCCCCAGGCCGCCCGGCTGGTCTTCGGCGCCCACCTCTACTCCGAACCCTTCCGGCGGCTGTCGCTGTTGCCGCGGTTGCTGGGTCCGGCGCAGCAGTTGTTGAAGGAAGAGGTCTACCTGCATCAGAGCCGCATCAACCCCAAGCCGGGATTGGCGGGAGGGGCCTCCTGGGACTGGCACCAGGACTACGGTGCCTGGCACGTGGTGGACGGGATGCCGGAACCTCGGTGCCTGATGGTGGCCGTGTTCATCGACGACTGCACCCCGGTCAACTCGCCCCTGCTGGTGGTGCCGGGTTCCCATCGGGACGGGTTCCTGGACTCGATCCAGCTCCACCGGGACGCCAAGGG
>JAPPFQ010000506.1 GCA_028875135.1 Acidobacteriota bacterium | reverse complement strand
TATAGCGAACGGAACGGGCAGCGGCTTCGGCCTCGGCCCGGTTGTGGATCATGGGGAAGACCATCCCCATGGCGCCGGCGTCCAGTACCGGTTTGACCAGCCAATGCAGGTTCCAGGGCACTCGAACGATGGGGGTGGCGCGGGTCCCCTGGGTGGCCGTGACCATGGCATGGACCGAGGCAATGTCGATCGGCCCGTGTTCCATGTCGAAGAAGAGCCAGTCGAAACCCGCGGCAGCCAAAATCTGGGTGGTCGCCACGCTTGGCATGGAGACCATCATGCCGATGGCAGGCTTGTCTTCAGCCAGACGGGCCTTCAGCGGGTTGATGGCGGGGGGGGAGGGTCTCAAAGCTCCAGCTTGTCGTTGTAGACCATCTTCTTGAGCCTGAACTTGCGCTTGATCTTGAAGGGGCCGACCTGGGTGCGCAGCTCCACGTCCTTGTCCTCGAGAGTGATGCCGTCGTCCCGGGGGAAGAACATGAAGATCTCGACAAACTGGTCCCGGGGCAAGACCTCCACTGAAGCGGCGGCGATGGGTTCCTTTTTCTTCCGATGCAGGACGGTCATCTGCTTGATGCGCTCAGTGTTTCTTTGCAGGCCCCGCGCCATTCTGCTGGGAAGACCGCTCAACAGGACCACGTACTGCTCATCCTTCATGTTGAGAAGCTGCTTGTCTTGTTCCGATTCCTCGAAGTCACCCCGGTAGCGGGCCCGAATGATGGCCTGCTTCACCGGCAGGGCGCTGGCCCAGCGGACAGTCACATTGATGGGAGGCGGGCCACGCCGCGCCGCCGGCCGCCGGCCTCCCAGACCGGCGCCGGAGAACCCCGGGCCGCCGGATGGCGGTCCAGGACCGCCGCCCGAACCTACGCTGCCGCCCCCGGGCTCCCTACCACTGGCCCCCCCGCTACCGAACCCGACATCGCCTCCTCCACCGCTCCGGGACTGGTCAGGATCGCCACGCCGCGCCGACGGATCCTCCGTGGGACCGCCTTCAATGTTTTCGAAACCTCCCCGTCTCATCCGCATGGGGTCGAGGGAGACGTTCTGGGCCCAGGGAGATTTGGTCAACATCTTGTGGACATCCTTGGGCATCCACTGCTTGTAGTCCTTTTTTTCCCAGAAATCGGCGGCCCGCAGCCCGGCGCTGCCCAAGAGGAGCAACAGGGCCGGAAGGATGAATTTTTTCATGAGACTGACCTCGATGGTTCAGCGCATCGAAGGATGCGCCCTGACACAAAATCCGGACTCCCTGCACTCCGAATCGGGCGACAGCAGTATCCCTCCAGCCATCGCGCAAATTCGAAGGGGGTCCTTGCCTGCAGCTATTCTAGCCCATCCCTTCGCGATACTTCAAAGTTATCTTCCGGCCGGAGCGGTGCTTCGTTGGAATCGGGAATCCGCTTCTGATAGGCTCTTTCGGAGCGCCGTCCCCCGGCCGATTGGGCGGCCGAAAGGTTGCTCGAACCGTTTCCGCCACCCGCGGAAGCCACCGGCGGCGGAAAGAACCGTTGCAACTCGGATCTCACTGAGGAGAACCCGTCATGAGCCAACGACTGAACATCCTGCTTCTTCCCCACCCGCTCCGGGAGTCGATGTTCCGCCCCTGGGGCGAGGATGTGACGGCGGCCATCGGCGATCGCCATCGATTGAGAATCTACGATCCGGCCCAAGACCTGGCCCGGCAGTTCGAGGGCGTGGACGTGGTGATCGATCAGAGCGGATCGGCCGGGACCCGGGAGATGGCCGACCTGGCTGCCGGACGATGCCGCTTGTGGCAGGTTCTGGGAACGGGCGTCGATGCCTTTGACCTGGACTACTGGCGGTCCAAAGGCATCCCGGTGGCCAATACTCCCGGTCCCTTCAGCGGAGTGGCCCTGGCCGAGTGCGCCATGATGCTCATCCTGATGCTGACCCGCAAGTATCCCGTGACCCAGACCTATATGCAGCGGGGGGACTTTTACGAGCCGGTCGGCCTGGAGCTGGTGGGACTGAAACTGGGGATCATCGGGTTCGGCGCCAGCGGCAGCGAGCTGGCCAGGCGGGCACGCCCTTTCGGCCTCAAGATTCTGGCGGCCGACATTCGCGAGATCACTCCGGACGAAGTGCAACAGTTCGGTCTGGCGTTCGCCGGCAAGGCGGAAGACATCGATCGCATCGTGGCCGAGGCCGACATCCTGTCGGTCCACCTGCCCCTCAACTCGGAGACCCGCCATATCATCGACGAGCGGCGGCTGGGTCTGATGAAGCCGTCGGCCTTTCTGGTCAACGTGGCCCGGGGAGCCCTGGTGGACGAGCCGGCCCTGAGCCGGGCCCTGGTGGAGGGACGCATCGCGGGGGCGGGACTGGATGTGTTCGGAAAGGAGCCGCCCGATCCCGAGGATCCCATGTTCAAGCTGCCGACGGTTGTGACCACGCCCCACATCGCCGGAGTAACCGACGGCACTTCCCGCAAGCGCGCCCGGGTGGCTGCCGACAACGCCGACCGGGTCGCGGCCGGCCTGGAGCCCCTCTACCGCGTGGACCTGTAGGCAGTTTTCAAATCAATCCAGCCCCCGCCCTGCCGTGCGGATCATTCGAGGGTGAAACTGCCGATCTCTTTTAAAGGCGAACCACGAATGAACACGAATAGACACGAATACCGATGGACGTCCTTTGCTGCA
>JAPPFQ010000440.1 GCA_028875135.1 Acidobacteriota bacterium | reverse complement strand
GGTGTGACGACGTTTCCCCGGCTCTTGGACATCTTTTCTCCGTCCTGCCCCAGGATCATTCCCTGATTGCGCAAGCGCTTGAAGGGCTCGGCAAAGGGCAGGTGCCCCAGATCACAGAGCGCCTTGGTCCAAAAGCGGGCGTAGAGCAGGTGCATGACCGCGTGCTCGGCCCCTCCCACGTACATGTCCACCGGAAGCCAGTAGTCCACTTCCCTGCGATCAAAGGCCACCTGGTCATTGCGAGGACTCACGAAGCGCAGGAAATACCAGGAGGAGCAGGCGAAGGTTCCCATGGTGTCGGTCTCACGGCGCCCGCGGATGCCGCCGGGCAGGGACACCTGGACGAACTCGGGAATGGCCGCCAGGGGCGACTCGCCGCTGCCGGTGGGCTCGTAGTGCCGGACCTCCGGCAAGCGTACCGGAAGATCGCCGGCGGCCACGGGAACCTCGCCGTCCGAGGTGTGAACGATGGGGATGGGAGTGCCCCAATACCGCTGGCGGCTGATCCCCCAGTCGCGCAGCTTGTAATGGACGCTGGATCTGCCCCGATAGGTCTCCTCCAACCAGTCGGTAACCCTGTCGACGGCCTTGGCGGTGGGAGTGCCGTCGAAGGGGCCGGACCGGCTCATGACTCCCTCGCCCGTCCAGGCCTCCTCCATGGCGTCGGACCGCAGCGGTTCGTCCCGGCCCGCGGGTTGGATCACCACCCGGATCTCCAGGCCGTGCCGGCGGGCGAACTCGAAGTCTCTCTGGTCGTGGGCCGGGACCGACATGATGGCGCCGGTTCCATACCCCATCAGCACATAGTCCGCCACCCAGATGGGGATGGCTTCGCCGTTGACCGGATTGGTGGCATGGGACCCCAGGAACACGCCGGTCTTGGCCCGCCCCTGGGCCGTCCGATCCAGATCGCTCTTGCCCTGGACCTGCTGCAGATAGGTCTCGACCTCTTGAGCCGATGAGGGAGCGGTGAGGGCAGGTACCAGAGGGTGCTCGGGCGCCAGCACCATGAAGGTGGCGCCCCAAAGCGTATCGGGACGGGTGGTGAACACGGTCAGCGGCCCGGCGGCGGTGGCGAAGCTGACTTCGGCTCCCCGGCTGCGTCCGATCCAGTTGCGCTGCATCAGCTTGATGCTCTCCGGCCAGTCCAGGCCCTCCAGGTCGGCCAACAGCCTGTCGGCGTAGGCCGTGATGCGAAAGAACCACTGCATCAGCCGTTTCTTCTCGACCAGTGCTCCGCTTCGCCAGCCGCGGCCGTCCACCACCTCTTCGTTGGCCAGCACCGTCTTCTCCACCGGGTCCCAGTTCACGGAGGATGCCTCTCGGTAGGCCAGCCGAAAGTGGCTCAGATAATCCTTTCTCCCGGCGGCCGGCAATTGCCTCCAGGCCTCGACGGTCATGGCCGGGGCTCCGGGAATGCCGTCGCTGCCCCGCCTCGCCAACTCCTCCTCCAGGCCGGAGATGGGACAGGCTTTCTGCAGCCTCGGGTCGTACCAGGAGTGGTAGAGCTGCAAGAAAATCCACTGAGTCCAGCGATAGTAATCGGGTTGGGAGGAGTTGATCTCCCGGCTCCAGTCGAAGGAGATGCCCAGCAGCCGCATCTGCCGCTTGTAGTTGGCGGCGAAGCGGCCGATCAGCTTGGCCGGGTTGGTCTTCAGACGGATGGCGGCGTTCTCCGCGGGGAGACCGAAGGCATCCCAGCCCATGGGGTGGAGGACGTTCTCGCCCCGCATGCGGTAGTAGCGGCTCAGCACGTCTGTAGGGACGTAATTCCGGCAGTGGCCCACGCTGAGCCCGTCCCCGGAAGGGTAGGGAAAGAAATCCAGCACGTACCTCTTGGGGCGACCGCCGGCTGAAGCGGTCCTGTACAGACCGTCCCGTTCCCAGCGGTCGGCCCACTTGGCTTCGATCCGGGCGGGGGTGTATTTGGGGGTCATAATCGCGCACCGGTGAAGGGGGGAGGCACCCGAAATCCTTTGCCTGGCTTGAGTTTCAGCCGTTCCACCCAACCTGCGGCGATGTTAGCAGAGCGCCGAAAGAAGGGTCAAGCTCGGGCCAGGGTCAGGGCCGGGCAAAATGGGGTTGCCCGCGGGGGGCTAACGTTCCATAATGAACTACCGTTTCAGGTCCGCAAAAAATCCTCGAAAAACAGGTGCAGACCATGTCTCTCAATAGGCCTTATCGCCCTGGCGCCATTCTGTCGATAATCCTGGTTACCGGTTGGTTGGCGGTCGCCTTGGCGCCGGTCCCGGCAATTGCGGAGGACAAGCCCCGGGAAACCGAAAAAGTGGCCGGTGACTCCTCCTCCGGATTTACCCTCAAGGTGCCGGTAGAAGTGGTGGTGGTCAATGCCATCGTCACCGACCGGGACGGCAATCCCATCACCGACCTGACCGTCGACGATTTCGAGGTTCTCGAAAACCGCAAGAAGCAGACCATCCAGTCGTTTTCCCAGGAAATCTACCAGAGCGGGCAAAACTCCCTGACCTGGGGCAGCGCGGTCGACGCCGAGCAGCCGGCGCCCGAGGCGGCCCCCGAAAAGCCCCGTCTGCTGAGTCTGGTCATCGACGACCTCACCTATCCTCCGACGGGCACCCTCAACCGCACCATCCAGGCCATTCGCGGATTCGTGGAAAGGGGACTGAAAGAGGGAAACTACATTTC
>JAPPFQ010000131.1 GCA_028875135.1 Acidobacteriota bacterium | reverse complement strand
CCGTCATCCAGCTCCCGTTCCCATGGTTGCCCCTGCGAAAATCAACATTTCCGGTTGGAACCTGAACCGATACATGGTTTCGGCCGGATGCCTGTTCACCCTGGTCGTGTGCCCCACCTCGATCGGCGGGGAGATCGACAGCTTCACCGGAGCCGACGGAAGCCGCATATTTTCCAATACTCGAATCATCGCCATATTCCCTCCCGACTCTCCCACGCTGCCGGAACCGGGCACGCGACTGAGGATTCGCAAAAAGGATCGTCCCCCTGCCGGAATCGCAAGACTCATTGATCACATCGCCCGAAAGCACGGAATGGATCCGGAACTGGTCAAGGCGGTGGCCAGGGTGGAGTCCAACTACAATCCAACGGCAGTTTCCCCCAAGGGAGCCCTGGGAGTCATGCAGTTGCTGCCGAGGACCGCCGAGCGGTTCGGCGTGGCCGACCCGTACGATCCCGCCCAAAACATCGAGGGAGGCATACGCTACCTCAAGTTTCTGCGGGACCAGTTTCCCGGCAATCTTTCCCTGGTGCTGGCGGCTTACAACGCGGGGGAAAACGCCGTCCGCAAGCACGGCGGCGTTCCTCCCTACCGCGAGACTCGGGACTACGTCCACAAGATCAGACAGCTCTATGGCCGGGATCTGCCGGACCCGTCCGCGGGTGGGGTGAAACCGGATATCGTCAGCTACCGCGATTCCGCCGGCCGACTGGTCTATTCCAACCTGGAATCGGCCTACCGCTAGCCTGCCCTCCCCCCTTTTTAGCCCTGTATCAGCCGCCCCGTCATATGGGTCGGCGGTGCGACTAGGCAAGAAGTGGTTAGTGGATAGTGATTAGTGGATAGTTGTTTGATCGATACGAAAAGCATCCATTCAGTCTCAGCGCGATCCCCCAAGAATTGCAACCAGGTTGTCAGGAGCTTGCCTGCTCCCAAAACGCTTCACTAAACACTGACCACTGATCACTATTCACTAATCACTCTCCACTCCTCACTCTCCCACCGCTTCAACTGCCACGCGGGTCAGGTAAGGTGTGGCATATCCCCGCCCCGCTTTCAGCGTCGCCCGGTACTGCAGCCAGCGATCTTCCTTCCCAACGGAGAATTCGCCACCGGGTCCCAGCTCCCGCCAGCCCGCTTCCGCCAGCCCGGCCGAGCCGCCGGCCGTTCGAACCGCGAAGCTCACCTTTGAACCCAGCGGAGTATCAGCCTGAAAGGAGAGAACCAGCCGGGCCGGACTCGGAGTCAGCTCGATCGGGACCGAAACGTAGGACTCCTCGGCCCGGCGGCTGGACAGATTTCCGATGTCGACGTTCTGCATGAAGTGGGGCCCGTGGGCCGGCAGATAGCTGCGATTGCGGGTGTGATAGCCCCGCGGAGACCCCCAGTAGACGAAGCTCTCGTTGCTGTGATTGTCTTCCTTGTAGGTCGTCTTGTGGTTGAAGACCAGCAGGTCCTGGTGTCCGTCTTGGTCGAAGTCCGCGGCCAACAGGCCGGAAGCGCTTTCCGCCGGCAGATCCGTCCGTCTCCCGGAAGAAAATCGGCCGGAGCCATCGTTCCAGAAGAGGTAGACGGGCAAATTGCGCCGATCCCGGGAGGCGTACTGCGAAACGGCAATGTCCAGGTCGCCGTCGCTGTCCAGGTCAGCCACGGCAACGTCGAATGCACCGGCCGTGGCGAACTCGAATCGGTGGGTTTGCGCAAACCCCTCGGGGCTGCCCGGGTAGATGCGGATCCAGGAGTCGTTGCGGTCGAAGGCGTTGTAGGACCGGGTGAGCATCATGTCCAGCCAACCGTCCCCGTCCAGGTCGGCAAACTCGCTGTTGGCGACAAAGGCCGCCTCCACCCAGGCCGACCGGTCCAGTGAAAAGCCCCGGCCGTCTCCCAGCAAAACCCGGCTCCGTTCGCCCTGTACATCGGCCACCAGCACGTCCAGCCAGCCATCCCGGTTGAAGTCCAGGAGCCGGCAGTTCTGGGTGGCCTTGGCCACTCCCTTGACGAGTTGGGGATCGGTGGAAATTCCCTCGGCCGAGCCCCAGGCAATGGCCAGTGAATCGAAGTCGCAAGCCAGGGCATCCAGGAAACCGTCGCGGTTGAGGTCGGCCACGGACCAGGAACCCACCTCCTGGGCGGGAATATCCAGCCGGTCCCCCAGGGCGGGGCCGGCGGGACCGCCGCGGTAAATGTAGCTGGCCCCCGATACCCCGCTGTAATGGCGGCCGGAATTGGCCACCAGCAGCTCGGCGTGGTCGTCGTCATCCAAATCCGCCATCAGGGTGGCCATCCCCATCACGCAAGGATAGGCCGTCATGGCCGCGGGGCTGTAGCCCCGGTGGGGTCGGCCCCAGTAGACGTAGATCTCTTCACCCCTTCCCCCCTGGATGCCGCTGCCGGAGTTACCGAAGAGCAGGTCCGGCCGCCCGTCCCGGTCGATGTCGCCGGCGGCTACGGCGGTGGCTCCAAAGGTCTGCAGGTCGGTGCGGCTTGCCGGCCCGTAGCCCCAGGGTTCTCCCCAGTAGACATAGGAGGCCACGTCCAGGTCCCCGTGGGTTCCCGTCAACTGGTTGGCAAAGGCGATCTCGGGCCGGCCGTCGCCATTGAGGTCGGCAACCGCCACGTCGGTGGCCTCCAGTGTCGGCAACCACAGGGCCGCTTCGGTCGACCACC
>JAPPFQ010000415.1 GCA_028875135.1 Acidobacteriota bacterium | reverse complement strand
GCCAAATCCTCCGGCAAGGTGATGGTGACGTTCTTCATCACGACCTCCGCTCGATTTACACGAGGATAATATAACACGATATTCGTGTCACCATCAACGAGAATGCCTACCGTGGTGACGGCGGGCTGGCAGCACGCTATTCCGGCCAGCGGCCGGAGGGGATCCGGCGGCGGCTGATGCCGAGATTCTCGACCGCGTAGACCCAGGCAAGCTGGCGCGCGCCCTCCACCGTGGCGGGGACGAGCACACGCTGATAGAGGCTGCGGCCTCCGGGGTGGAATCCCTCCAGGCGGTCGATGGAAGGAAGGCGGGTTTGGGGGTCGTCAAAGGCGAACAGTTCCCCGTGGACGGTGTCCCAGGTTTCCCCTGTGACGCCTTCCGGGAGTTGCTGGAGCCCGGCCTGCACCCGATGGGAAAGTCGCGCCTGCGTGGCCGCGTCGGCCAGAGGATCGGTGGTTCCCTGGGCCAGGATGTCGGCTTCGGGCACCTCCAGTATGGGATACCCGGGACCCTCGTAAAGGCGCCCGCGAACGGTGGCCTCCAGGAGCTCCACATACCCCTGGCAGAAGTCCTGGTGATTCCGGCAGCCGCTCCTGAGCGTGCCGTAGACAAGGAGTTTCAGCATGATAGTATGACCCCACGGGAATCGGGACATGAACTCCGAATCGATTCTATCGCGGCAGACACTGGCGTTTGGCGAGTGCGCGCGCGCCATCGCCTCCAGGCTCCGTACGCGCATGCAGAGCCGGCCCAGCAGATCCGGGCGGGTAACGGACATTCTCAGCTTTTCAGGCGACCACTTGGAGCAAATCGGCGCCAACATCGAACGGTTCACCGCCGAGGTCAACCAACTTGGAAGTTTGGTTGCAGCGGCCGATACTCGCGAATACGCCGTGCACCGCGGCGCCGCCCGGATGGAAGTCTGTCTTGAACGCCTCCTGGATGACTACGATGAGGTTCGACGGGCGAATCCCAGTCATGAGGATTCCGAGGGGTGCCGACTGCTCGAGAAAGTCTACCGCGACACGCTGGTCCAGATACAGGATTGGCTCGACGAAACTGTCGAGTGCCTGAACGACCCCAGGGGTGCTCTGAAAAAGCGCGGCCTCGTTCTTGAAGAAGGTAAACGCGTGCCAATCCCATTGGACTTGGAATTTGAGGCCCCGCCGTCAATGAACGACTTGGTGCAATGGACAGTCCAGAGGGGGGACACGCTGATCGATGAACAGAGAGCGTCGGCCCGAAAGTACCGAAGAGGGGCGGGGTGTTTGGGACTGTTAGCTACGTTCGGGTTGGGCTGGTGGCTTGGCAGCGCCGGTGGGGATGGAGACTTCGACTGTTGACGCTGAAATTCCAAGTAAAAAGCGCCAGAAATCCCGGTATCCATTTTGTCAACAACTTGACGAGTATATTCAAAATCATCCACGGACCAGGGCCGTCGCCAGCCGCATCATCTCCAGCTTGGGAATGGAGGCCGCTGACGCCGCACCCATATTGGCCGACAGCATCCAGCGGAACAACTCCGGCTGCCGGCCGAGACCCTTGATCGCCCGCGCGGCCAACCCCGGGTTACGGCTGAGGAAAAGAACGAGGCGGGTGATTAGTTGGTGTTGGCGAACCATTCGGGAGATGCGCCGCGAGAAGCCCTGCATTTCCCTGGCCGTGGGGGCCCGGTCGTTGGAGAGCATCCAGGGCCCGATGGAGTCGTAGAGCGCCTGGACCTGCGCCAGCGCCAGGCTGATGCCCTCCCCCGTGATAGCGTCGAGGTATCCGGAGGCATCGCCTACTAACGCGACTCCGTCGGCAATCGGCGACCGCGCCACCTGGTGCATCGGCCCGATTGCCCGGGCGTTGGCAGAAGGTTTGGCGCCCCGGAGTGACGCGCTCAACCGGGGGAAACGGGAAAGCAACGACTCCTTCAAGCGTTTTCCACCACCGTTCCTTTTTTTCTCCGCCTCCCACAGCAGGGCCACGCCCACTTCCCCCCGCCCGCAGGGCGTCACGTAAGCCTCGGCATCCCCCGCCCAGTGCACCTCGACGTATTCCGACCACGGTTCGCAGCGAAAGTGCTGCTGGAGGGCAAACCGCCGCCTGCGATGCGACACGCCCTGCAGTCCCGCCCAGCGCCGGACCTCGGATCGCAAACCGTCCGCGCCCACGATCAATCGCGCCGTCACTTTCCGCCCGCCAAGCCAGGCCTCAGTGCCGTTGGGGCCGCGCGTCCCGAGGGTCACAGGTGTCCGGGGATGCACCTCGAGCCCATCGACTATTCGGGCGCGTTCACAGAACGCACGGGAGAGCTCGGTGCGGCGAATCCCCTGGCCCGGCCCTTCGGCAAACCGGGCGGATGCGCCGGCCCCGGAGGTCGGCAGATAGTGGATACCGATAAAGGGATGCGTGTGGTCCTGGTCCAGGTAGGCCGAAACGCCCAGGCGCTCCAGGTAGGTGAGGCCCGTCGGCAGTACCCCCTCCCCGCAGGGCTTGTCGGCCGGCAGCGAGCCACGCTCGCAGACCAGGGTTCGCAAGCCCGCCCGCCCGAAGGAGATTCCCGCGGCCATGCCCGCCGGGCCGCCGCCGACCACCAGGACATCGATCCGGTCTGAGCTCATGTCCTGACTTTCCTGTGGAACTTTGGCCGATACCGTCCGCCCAAACGGCGATGAGAGTATTACC
>JAPPFQ010000322.1 GCA_028875135.1 Acidobacteriota bacterium | reverse complement strand
TATGCTGATCCCGGAGGCCTGGAACAAGGACATTCGCATGGACCCCGACAAGCGGGGTTTCTACGAATACCATTCCTGCCTCATGGAACCCTGGGACGGTCCGGCCTCCATTGCCTTTACCGACGGGACCCGCATCGGCGCGGTGCTCGACCGGAACGGACTTCGGCCCTCCCGCTACGTGGTCACCAAGGAAAACCTGGTGGTGATGGCTTCCGAAGTGGGCGTGCTGGAAATCCCCGAGGAGCGAATCCTCTACAAGGGCCGGCTCCAACCCGGCAGGATGTTTCTGGTCGACACCCAGCAGGGCCGCATCATCGACGACTCCGAGCTCAAGCAGTCCCTCACCACCCGAAAGCCCTATCGGGAGTGGGTCGAAGCCAACCGGATCGAGCTTTCCCAGCTGCCGCCGGCTCCGGCGGACGAAGAACCGGTGGTCGAAGACCTGCTGACCCAACAGCAGTCCTTCGGCTATACCGTGGAGGACCTTCGCGTGTTGATGGCTCCCATGGCCAGGAACGGCGAAGAAGCGGTCGGGTCCATGGGAACGGACACGCCGCTGGCGGTCCTCTCCAACAAGTCGCCGCTGCTCTACAACTACTTCAAGCAGCTCTTCGCCCAGGTGACCAACCCGCCCATCGATTCCATCCGGGAAGAGATGGTGATGTCGGTGGAAAGTTATATCGGCAGCGAGCAGAATCTGCTGGACGAGACCCCCAGGCACGCCCGCCTGCTCAAGTTGCAGTGCCCCGTGCTGACCGATCCCGAGCTGGCCCGAATCCGGCACGCCTCGGTCGAGGGCTTCAGCGCCGAGACCTTGAAGATGCATTTCTCCGAGGGCGACGGGGGCGGCGGCATGGAGACCGCCCTGGAGGCGCTCTGCAGCCAGGCTTCCCGGGCGGTGAGCCGGGGGCACAACATCATCGTTCTCTCCGATCGCGGCGTCGATGCCGACAGCGTGCCCATCCCCGCCCTGCTGGCCACTTCGGCCGTCCACCACCACCTCATTCGGGAAGGCACCCGCACCAAGGCAGGCCTCGTGGTGGAGACCGGCGAGGCTCGGGAGGTGATGCACTTCGCGCTCCTGATCGGATACGGGGCGGGAGCGGTGAACCCCTATCTGGCCTTCCGGACCCTGGCCGACATGGTGGCCCAAAAGCTCTTTCGTCCCGACGTCACCGAAGAGCTGGCCTTCAAGAACTACATCAAGTCCATCAACAAGGCCCTGCTCAAGATCATCGCCAAGATGGGAATCTCCACCATCCAGAGCTACCGGGGGGCTCAGATCTTCGAAGCCATCGGGCTGAATTCACGCCTGGTCGAACGCCACTTCACCGGAACCGCCTCCCGCATCGAGGGCATCGGCCTGGAGGTACTGGGGCGGGAGGCCATCGCCCGCCACCGCCAGGGTTTCCCCAAGGCACAGTCCCGGAAACACCTGCTGGATGTGGGTGGACAGTATCAGTGGCGGCGCGACGGCGAGTTTCACCTGTTCAACCCGGAGTCGGTGGCCAAGCTGCAGGTGGCCACCCGTCACGGCGACTACCGCCTGTTCAAGCAGTACTCCACCCTGATCAATGACCAGAGCAGAAACCTGTGCACGCTCAGGGGCCTGTTCAAGCTCAAGAAGGGCGACCCCGTTCCGCTGGACGAGGTCGAGCCCGCCTCGGAGATCGTGCAGCGGTTCGCCACCGGGGCCATGTCCTTTGGGTCCATCAGCAAGGAGGCCCACGAGAACCTGGCCATCGCCATGAACCGCATCGGGGCCAAGAGCAATACGGGAGAGGGAGGCGAGGACCCGGCCCGCTATATCCGGGATCCCAACGGGGACTGGCGCCGCAGCGCCATCAAGCAGGTGGCTTCGGGACGCTTTGGAGTGACGGTCGAGTACCTGGTCAACTCCGAGGAGCTGCAGATCAAGATGGCCCAGGGGGCCAAGCCGGGAGAAGGGGGCCAGTTGCCCGGACACAAGGTGGACAAGGTGATCGCCCGGGTGCGCCACTCCACCCCGGGAGTTTCGCTGATTTCGCCGCCGCCCCACCACGACATCTACTCTATCGAGGACCTGGCCCAGTTGATTCACGATCTCAAGAACTCCAACCCGCGGGCCAGGATTTCGGTGAAACTGGTGGCCGAAGTGGGGGTGGGCACGGTGGCGGCGGGCGTTTCCAAGGCTCATTCCGACGTGGTGCTCATCAGCGGGCACGACGGAGGAACCGGCGCTTCTCCGCAGACCTCCATCAAGCATGCCGGCGTTCCCTGGGAGCTCGGCCTCGCCGAGACCCACCAGACCCTGGTGCTGAACCGCCTCAGGGGGCGGATCTCGGTCCAGGTAGACGGCGGACTGCGCACCGGCAGGGACGTGGCCGTCGGCGCCATGCTGGGGGCCGATGAATTCGGTTTCGCCACCGCCCCGCTCATCGTCCAGGGCTGCATCATGATGCGCAAGTGCCATCTGAACACCTGCCCGGTGGGCGTGGCCACCCAGGATCCGGAGCTGCGCCGCAAATTCACCGGCAAGCCGGAACACGTGGTGAACTACTTCTTCTTCGTCGCCGAGGAGCTGCGCCGGATCATGGCGAAGCTCGGTTTTCGCACCGTCGACGAGATGATCGGCCAGTCGGACCGCCTGAACATGCGCGGCGCCATCGAGCACTGGAAGGCCCGCGGCCTGGAC
>JAPPFQ010000737.1 GCA_028875135.1 Acidobacteriota bacterium | reverse complement strand
CCCGGGCGGTACGTCGGGGCGGGCTTGGGCCGCGGGGCTGGGCTGGCGGGGGGTGAGCTGCGGGGGGGTGTGGGGCGAGCCGGTTTACTGGAGAGGTAGGGAGATTCACGTGGCGGTGCCGGAGGGGGTCTCGAGCGGGCTGGTTGTGGTGAGCTCGGGAGGGCGGGAGAGCAACGGGATTCCCTTTGCGGTGGCGGGGGGGAAGAGGATGGCCCCGGCGCCGGCGGTCGCGGCATCGAGCGTGGCGCCGCGGGCGGGGCCGGTAATTGAGAAATTGAAGCCCGAAGCGGGGCAGGTGGGGGAGTCCGTCAAGATCAAGGGCTTGAATTTCGGGGCCGTGCGAGGGACGAACACCGTGACCTTCAACGGCACGGAGGCGACGGACTATGTCGGTTGGGAAGACACGAAGATTCAGGTGCGTGTGCCGGCAGGCGCAACGACGGGCCCTGTGGTAGTGACGGTCGATGGAGAGGCGAGTAGCGGCGTGAATTTCATCGTGACAGATCCCGTGCCGGCCATCAACGACAACGGGCTGAGCCCGGATTCGGGTCCGGTGGGGACGTCGGTGAAGGTGAAGGGCTTGAACTTCGGGGCCTCGCAGGGCGAGAGCACGGTGGCGTTCAATGGCGTGGAAGCTCAGCCGACGAGCTGGAGCGATACCAAGATCCAGGTCCCGGTACCGGTGGGGACGACGACGGGACCGGTAGTGGTGACGGTTGACGGGGTGGCGAGCAATGGCGTGACCTTCACCGTACCCCCTCTTCCACGGCTGATGCTGAACGCTGACCTCTCGAGCCTGTCGGAACCCTCAGGGACGGCGACGCTGACGGTAAGCGTGCCCGGCGGGTCCGAGCCGGAAGCGGACCTGGCGGTGACGCTGAGCCACACGGGGACGGCAGGGGAAGGGAGCGATTACGGCGTGGGGACGCTGACGATCCTCGAGGGGGAGGTCTCGGGGACTGCCACGCTGACGGTGATCGACGATGCGGTCTATGAGGGGGAGGAGAGTATCGTCTTGACGGCAGGTGCGACCGGATATGAAGCCAGCATGGAACTGACTATTGCCCTGGAGGAAGACGAGCCGGCTCCGCTGACGGCGCAGTTCGTGGGGCTGCCGGAGATGCATGGCGGATACGGAACGGTTTCGCTGCGGGTGCTGTTCAGCGAGGCGATTCCGACCCGTTACAAGACGCTTCGGGACAGCAGCTTCACGGTCACGAACGGGAGTGTGCGAAAAGCACGCCGGGTGGACGGTCGCAGCGACCTTTGGGAGATCGGCGTGGCCCCGTCCTCGGATGCGGACATGGTGGTGGTGTTGCCTGAGACGACCGACTGCGCGGCCGCAGGGGCGGTGTGCACGGCAGCCGGCAAGGCTCTGTCGAATCGCCTGGAGGCGACCATTCCCTGGGTGGACCCTGGGCCGCCGGTGGTGTCGATTGCCGCAGTCGAGGAGCGTTTGACTGGACCGATTGGAGAGTTCAGGCTGTTCCGCACAGGGCCGACGGAGGAGCCCCTGGAGGTGCGGGTGCTCTTCGCGCATGGCCGCAACCCAAGCGTCCGGACCCTGACGGTCCGGTTCCACCGAGACCACGGCAGCGCGTCGAGACGGGTCCAGGGTGGAGACAACAAGCTGGTCGAGGACGACATCACCGTGACGTGGACACTGCAGGAAGGCGAGGGCTACACGGTATCGTCGGAGCACCCGTCGGCTTCGTTGGTGCTGGAAGAAAGCGACATTCCCGAGTTCACGGTGTCGGTAGAGCCTACGGAGATCTCGGAGGGCGAATCGGCGACTGTCACCGTGGCGATCGTCAACGGGGTCAGGTTCCGGCACGACCAGACCATCGACCTCGCCGTCTCGGGGGCGGCGTCCGGGTCGGACTACACGGGTGTGCCGGCGGCGCTGAAGTTGGATGCATGGACGACCGCGGCGCCGGTGGCGACACTGACGGCTACGGCGGACCGGCAGGACGAAGGCGCGGAGACGGTCACGATCACGGCCTCGCACGGCGGAACCGAGATCGGCACGGCGACGGTCACGATTGCGGCCAATGAGGCATCGCCCTGACGGCGCAGGGCGCGGACGTGGAAGGGCCGATTTGCGCGCCTGCTGTCTGCAGGATGGCGACCTTGCTCCAGACGCATGTGTACCGCCAGGTCGAAAAATAATGGGGTAAGTGCAAGACCACGTTTGTTTCCGGGGGGCGATCGATGCAGACCGGGAGTGAGAACGCATATTCGCGACGAAGTCTTGCCTGTTGATCGGTCGCAGGCTCATTGGCCGATCAGTCGTATGTGAACCGGCCTTTGAACCGCGTATTGCCACTCCTACTCCCGCGCCGGCACGTAGGCCCCGTCGCCGCTCCCTTGCCCGGGGAAACCACCGTCGTTGACCACACCATAGGCATAGAACGGCGCCGTACCTTCAATCCGCTCTACCCTCACGTAGCCGTTGTCAAAGCCGGCCATGTCCAGGATGCCGTCGTACTGATGGAACCCTCCCGGAGGCAGGGTCCTGTCCGGCAAGGCCTCGCTCGCTCCCGGGGCTGTCGGGTCTCCGCTGAAGACCGTTACCCTCAGGGTGAGACTTCCTTCCAGGTCGTCCACGATGGCCCCCAGGATGTAGCGGCCGGGACTCACCCGGGGAGGGATGGGAAACGACCGGCTGCAGGTTTCG
>JAPPFQ010000680.1 GCA_028875135.1 Acidobacteriota bacterium | reverse complement strand
CCTTCGGGGGCCAGCAATTCCCTCCAGCGTACCAGACATTGCCGGTCGTCCAGGTAGTGCTCCAGGACCTCAAAGGCCAGGACCAGGTCGAAGGGGCCTTCCACCTGAAAGAAATCCTGGACGCGAAACTCCACCGCGCCGGCCGGATGGCTGGAGCGCTGCCGGTGCTCGCGAATCAGCCGCGGATTCAGATCCAGACAGAGCCCCCGCCACCCCCGGCCCACCAGGTCTTCGTAGACATTCCCGCTGCCTACCCCGATTTCCAGGAAGCGCCCCGATGCCACCGGCTGCAGGAGCCGCCGCATCAGCCAGCGGCGGTAGAGATAGGCCAGGGTGGGATTGAACTCTTGGCTCAAGACTGGTCTCCGGTCCCGCCCTCGAGGCTGTTCTCGTCCTTCCTCAGGGTCAGGATATAGACGGGCAGCCAGGGCATCAGCAAGACGAAGGACCAGCGCGGAAACCACCGCAACCACCGTGCCGTCCCCTTCAAGCCGGGATCGTCCCGGAAGAAGAATTCCGCATCGGCCAGGACCGCGGCGGTCTGGTTGCGAATCTGAAACCTGCGGGCCAGCCGGTTCAGTTGCCGGTAGCTCAAAGGATAGTCCAGATAGGCCCGACCCCGTCCGGTCCATCGGACATAGCGGTTGGCCAGCCACCTCGGCAACCAGGACAGGAGGGGCAAACGATAGTGCTGCTCCATCAGGCCGTAACGATTGGGGGTGGCCAGATAGCACAGACCGCCCGGACGAAGCACCCGCCAGGCCTCGTCCAGCAGAATCTGCGGCAAGCGAACGTGCTCCACGACGTGGTTGAGCAGCAGCACGTCAAAAGTATCCGAGCGCAGGGGAAGGCGACACCCATCCGCACGGACGAAGTGGAAACCTTCCCGGCGTCCCTCTTCGTCGGCGTAGTCCACGCCAACCACCAGGCCGAAGTGCCTGGCCAGAGTCTGGGTGATTTGACCCTGACTACAGCCCACGTCCAACAGCGACAGCTTTCGGTCGAGAGCGATCTGCGATTGCAACACCCGCAGAATCTTTTGGGCCTTGGCCTCTCGAGCGGCCAGGTAGTCTTCCACCCAGGGGGGGAAACGTCCCAGGAAGGTGGGGGAAGGGCTCATGCTTGTCCCCCTGGGTTCTGTCTCCCAACCGCCTCTACCGCCTCCGCCAGGCGATCCCAGGAGCGCTCCTGCAGCCTGGCTTCGATGTGGCCGGGCATGGTGGAGCCGCCGGCGCTTGAAAAAAAGCGGATGACAGCCTCTGCGATGGCCTCCGGATTTCGCGGGGGGACCAGGTAGCCGGTGCGTCCCGGCTCCACGGCTTCGGGAATGCCGCCCACCTCCCCCGCCACCACCGGCTTCCGAAACCCATGGGCCAACTGCACGATTCCGCTCTGGGTGGCGCTGGTGTAGGGAACCACGACCAGGTCGGCAGCCGCAAAGTAAACGGGAACCATTTCGTCGGGAACGTAGCCGGCATGAAGCGTCACCCTTTCTTCCAGGTGCAGCTTCTCGATCAACTCCCGATAGGGCCGGAGATCTTCCCAACTCTCTCCGGCCACCACCAGGTGAACCCGAAAGCGCTCGAGGATCAAAGGGAGGCTCTGCAACAGGTAGCGGAGTCCCTTGTATTCCCGGATGAAGCCGAAAAACAGAAGGACTCTGTCGCAGCTTATCCCCAGTCTGGCCCGGGCGGTGTCCGGGGCGGTGTCCGGGTCGATGGCCGCTGCATCGAGGTGGTCATAGACGGGGTGAGGGGAAACCGTGACCCGGTCCGCCCGATCGGGGCCGATCCAACCCAGCAAGTTGTCCCGGTCCCAGCCGGAATGGGTCAGGAAGTAATCACCCCGGCACAAGACCCTGCTGGAGAGAGAGTTCTTCAGTTGAGAGGTCTCGTGCTCGATGACATTGTGACAGATGAAGAGGGCCGGTGAGCCGGAGCTCCTGTTCAGCGCCTTCAGGAAGAGGTAGTAGAAGGGAGCCCAGTAGGCTACCGTCCAGGGAAGAACGACCAACTCGGAGCCGTGGAGGGCAATCCTACGGGGAAGGCGCCACCAGGCCAGGGGGCTGACGGCGTCAAACGTCTCGTCGGGACTCTCGAGGGTAACCGGTTTCAGGCTGGGATCACGGTCGGTGGCCCCGGGGTACAGCCAGGAGGGATATTGGCGGGAATAGGAGAGGAATTGAACCCGGCACCGCCGTCGCAGCGCCCGGACCAGCAATGACGTGTAGTGGGAGATGCCACCCCGGAAGGGATGGGTCGGTCCGACCACCGAAAGCCTGGTCATTGATGGATCTCAAGTGCCGAGGTCTCCATTGAGCCTGCTTCGGAAGGGGCCGCCTCGCCTTTTGCGCTCAGTTCGAGCTTGCGCACGCGGTAGAGGGTCTCCTCGCTCAACCTTCGATTGGCTGCAATCAGGTCCGCCGCCAGTCCGACGACAATGACCTGAAAGCCCACGATCATCAGGATTGCCGCCAGAATCAGCGACTGGACATGGCCTCCGGCAGATTGCAGAAAGAAGAAATAGAGGTAGCGCAGTCCCAGCAGGAACCCCAGAAAGCAGCCGGCCCCGCCCAGGAGGAGAAAGACCCGGACCCGCAGCACCCCCACCCACTTTGGGTATTAACCCCCCCGGCCACCCCCCCTTCCCGCCAAAGGCCCCAACGCGCCCACGGCGCCCC
>JAPPFQ010000460.1 GCA_028875135.1 Acidobacteriota bacterium | reverse complement strand
CGTGCGGCCTTGCTGGAGAAGTAGTAAAACCGGGCGCCGGGCGCCTGTTCCTGCAACTCGGCCAGCGAGTCGTGGCGGGTTACCTCGAGGAAGGGCCAGTAGTCCAGTCCGGCTCGCTTCAAGTGATGGTCGGAGAGCGAGAATCCCAGGGGACCCACCAGGTGGAGCTGACACCGGGTGAGGACGCAGAGCCTTCCGATGTTTCCCGTGTTCTGAGGAATCTCCGGCTTCACCAGGACCACGTGCATTGGCCATTTCCGCCAACCGGTAGGGAGGACGCCTACGGAACCTTGATGGTGGCCTTTCCCAGGCCCAGGTTGCCGGCGGCATCGTAAACCCGTAGAGACACCACGTGCTCGCCCTTGTCGAGCGCCTCGGTGGTGACCCGGAATTCCTCCACCCTGGAATCGATGATGCCGTCGGTCGAGTAAACGGCCTTCCACTTGCCGCCATCGGTGGATACATCGGCCCGGCGAAGACCGGAAACGCCGTCTTCCACCCGGAAACGCACCGCCGCCACACCCTCCCGAACCGTCCTGGACAGGATCTCGATCGCCGGAGGGGAGTTGTCGATAATGAAGGGCGCGCTGACCAACTCCCCTGACCTGGCGTTGGCGGCGGGGTTGGCGGGCGAGTCGCTGGCCACGATCCTGAGTCGATAGGAGCCGTCGGGGAGTGCGCCCGATTGCAGCGTGTAGTCTCGGCTGGCATGGTCCCGCACCAGCGGCTTCCAGTTCGACTCGCCCTCACCCCGATAATGGATGGCGAATGACAACGTGTCCCCGTTGGGATCCGAGGCATTCCAGGTGAAGGACCGGGATCCCCTCTGGAAGGCCCGCCGCGGCCGTCCGGAAGCGGCCATAGGCTCGGGGATGGCCTTGGCCGCGCCCGAAATATCGGCAGCCTCCCGGTCGGCGGGAGAGACCGGGCGTGGATTGGATGACAGCGCTTCGCTCTTCAGAAAGGCCACTCCTTGAGGCAGTATCCGGATGGACTTGACCTCCGGAGCCAGGTTCTGCTGGAGATAGGGAATGACCACGCGACTCAGCTCGGGGGAAGCCTGGTTGGCGGTCTCCAACACCGCCTTGTACTGAATGTAGCGGGCCGGGGGGCTCTCGACCTCCTCCCCACCCGCTTGCGAATAGGGCCTGGACCAGTCGCTCCAGGTCCGATCGGGTCGCCGGGTATTGCCGCTGCGAGTGTAGAGTTTCAGACCGGCGCCCTTGGGAACCTTGGCCTGCCAACTCACGCTGCCCCACCGCGAGACCACCGTCGAGTCCTGAACCTCCGACTCGAAGGTGCCCTTGGAATTGAGCCGGTTCCTGAGGCGATAGATCTTGGCAAGATTGCTGGTGCAGGCCACCAGGCCGTCACCGGCCGGGACCAGTCGGGTGGTCTGTTCCTCGGTGGTTTCGATCAGAAGCGTCAGCTCCTTCCCGGGAGACAGGGAGTAAATTTTCCCTTTGTCGCCGCTGGAGAAAAGGACGTTTCCTCCCTTGTCCAGGTACAGCCCGTAAGCCATCTCCGAGTTTGAAGACCAGAGCGTTTCCACCGAACGGTCCCTGCCGATCCGGTGCAAACGACTCTTCAGCTTGCCCCGGCCGGTCGCAGACGGACTCGCAATCGCCGGAGCGGGAGTGGGCGTTGAAACGGTTTCGCCCTTGGAGACATCGGCTAGCGACAGGGCAACCGTGACTGCCGGAGCGGCCGTCACGGACGTGGCCGGCGCCGACACAGCCGGTGTTAGAGTCCCCGAACCGCCGTTGACCGCAATCAGATAGATCTCCCCCTCGGCGTTGACCTGGATGTCGTGCACCTCGTTCATCCCGGTGTCGAACAGCACGAAGGCCGTGCCGTCCGGTGCGATGCGGTAGACGTAGCCCTTGGGATCGCTGCCGGCCAGCAGGTGATTCTCGGGGTCGACCGCCAGGCAGATGACGTTGGTCTGACCCGTGTCGTACAGCTCGCTGGCTTCTCCCTCCGGGCTGACCTTGAACACCCTGCCCTTGCTCCCGGTCGCTACGTAGAGGGAGCCGTCCGGACCGAAAGCCAGGTCCCAGATAAAGCGGTCGTCCGGATCGAAAAAGACCGAGGCTTCCCCTTCGGACGATATCTTGTAGACCTTGCCGTTGGGGGAGGTGGCTGCGTAGACGTTTTGGCGGGCATCCAGCGCCAGCGCCAGAACGTCCAGCTCGGCGGAGTCGAAGAAAAGGGACGACTTGCCGGATTCGTCAATCCTGAAGACCTTCCCATCGTGCCCGGTCGCCACGTAGAGATGGCGGCTGCCGTCGTAGACAGCCGACCAGATGAGGGCTTGATCCGAATCCAGCACCGAGTCGAATTGGCGGGCCAGCGCCAGTGTTCCGTCCTGGCGCAGAGAGAGTCCTCGCAGAGTGCCCTTGGAAAAGTCGCTGAAGGAAGAGGTCGTCCAGAACCGGGGATCGACGGCCAGGGTGGGCAGGCAGAGCAGCGGCAGAAGGCCAAGGCAGACCATCCGGAATTTCGTTTTCATTCAGACTCCATTTCCGCTCTGCAGGGCTCCCCCGGATTGGCCACAGCCCCGGGTCGGGAAAGACCCTCCCTCAATGGACCACCTTGAGCGTCAGGGTGCGGCGGCCCCGGACCACGAAGGGCAGGGATGGCAGCTCGTACTCATACAAGTTGGAGGCGCCCATCACCGT
>JAPPFQ010000145.1 GCA_028875135.1 Acidobacteriota bacterium | reverse complement strand
CCATCAGCGTCGGCGACGAGAGCGCCCAGCAGGTGGCCCGGGCAGTCAAGGAGTATGAGGCTGAAGCACAGGCTCGCATGCCGGACGGCATCGCTCTCACCACCTGGGGCGACCAGTCCGCGATTCTGGAAAGCCGCATGAACCTGCTCATCAAGAACGGCCTGACCGGGCTGGTGCTGGTCTTTGTGGTTCTGACCCTGTTCCTGCGTCTACGGCTGGCCTTGTGGGTGACGATCGGCATTCCCATTTCCTTCCTAGGGGCCATGGCCCTGATGCCCGTGTTCGACGTCTCCATCAACATGGTTTCCCTGTTTTCCTTCATCATGGTCCTGGGGATCGTGGTGGACGACGCCATCGTGGTTGGAGAGAGCGTATTTTCCAGGCAGGAGGCCACCGGGAAGGGCTTGTCGGCGGCGATCGAGGGGACGCAGCGAGTCACCGTGCCGGTGGTCTTCGGCGTGCTGACCACGGCCATGGCCTTTACTCCGATGCTGTTTGTGCAGGGGTCGGCCGGGCCGATCTGGCGGGTGATTCCCTTGATCGTCATACCGACCCTGATGTTTTCGCTCATCGAATCCAAGTTGGTGCTGCCCTACCACGTTTCCCACTACCGTCCTCCCAGGGAAGGGCGGCAGAAATCCCTCCCGACCCGGATCTGGGACGGTTTCTTCGGGTTTTTCGGGAATGGTCTGGACTGGATTATCCACAGGGTCTACCGGCCCTTGTTCCTGTTCGCGCTGGAGTGGCGCTACCTGACATTGGCCGTGGCCGTGGCCACCCTGCTGCTGACCGCGGGTCTCGTGGCCGGAGGCCTGATCGACTTCACCTATTTCCCCGAAATCGAATCCGACTACGTGGTTGTCGATCTGACCATGCCGCAGGAGACCCCGGCCGCGGTGACCACCCAGGCCATTCGGAGGATCGAGGCGGCCGCCTTTCAACTGGACCGGGAGATCACGGAACAGACGGGCGGGTCCCTGTTCCGTCATATCTTGACCGTTGTGGGAGAACAACCCAACCGGGCTCAGTCCGAGCGCGGCAATCGATCAGGCGACGCCAACAGGTATTCCACCCCGTACCGGGCGGAGGTCATGATCGAATTGGTTCCTTCGGAATCGAGGAGCATGACCAGTCGTGAGATCGGGGCACGGTGGAGGGAACTGGCCGGACCGGTTCCGGGAGCGGTTGAGCTCACGTTCAATACGAATCTGATTCAAAGCGGCAGGGCCATCGATATACAGCTCAGCAGTCAGGACATCGACCAACTCCGCCAGTTGGCGAATACCACCAAGGAGAAGCTGAGCCAGTACCCGGGAGTGATCGACATCAACGATTCCTTTCGGGGAGGCAAGCCTGAGCTGAAATTGGACATCACGCCCAAGGCGGAGTCCCTGGGTCTGTCGCTGCAGGACCTGGGCCGCCAGGTCCGCCAGGGGTTTTTCGGGGAGGAAGCCCAGCGCATCCAGCGGGGACGGGACGATGTACGAGTGATGGTGCGCTATCCCGTCGAAGAGAGACGCTCGGTGGGAACCTTGGAGAGAATGAGAATTCGAACCCCCAACGGCAGTGAAGTTCCCTTCTCAACGGTGGCGACCGCCCAAATGGGACGAGGCTTCGCGACCATTTCCCGGGTGGATCGACAGCGAACCATTACCGTCAACGCGGATGTAGATCCGGCGGTGACGACCGCCAACGAAGTCCTGGGCGACATGGACGCCGGGTTTTTTCCGGATCTGGCGAGGAGAGCTCCCGGATTCGCCTACAGCTTCGAGGGACAGCAGCGCGATCAACAGGAGACTCTGGAAGGGCTGGCCGAGGGCTTTGCCCTGGTGGTGCTGGGAATCTTCGCCATGATGGCCATTCCCTTCAGGTCCTACCTGCAGCCGCTCATCGTGCTGTCAGCGGTACCCTTCGGGATCGTGGGCGCCATCTGGGGACACATCCTTCTCGGCTATTCGACCAGTATCCTCACCATTCTGGGGGTGGTGGCCCTGACCGGAATCGTGGTCAACGACAGCCTGGTCCTGGTCAGCTTCATCAACGAGCATCGCAAGCAGGGCATGCCGCTGGTCCGGGCGGTTCATCAGGCCGGCATCGTGCGCTTCCGTCCCATTCTGTTGACCTCTCTGACCACCGCGGCCGGCATCACGCCGCTCATCCTGGAGAAGAGCGTGCAGGCTCAGTTTCTGATCCCGATGGCGATATCGCTGGCCTTCGGAGTCCTCTTCGCCACCTTCATCACGCTTGGGCTGGTTCCTTCCCTTTACCTGATCCTGGAGGATTTCAAGCGGATCTTTCGCTGGGTCTTCGGGATCAAGTCCCCGCCGGAGACGCACGGGAGGGGGGCTTTGGAGACCGGAGGAGCGATCCCGGCAGCCCCCGAGTAAGATCCGCGTTCGCAGGATATCGACCGGCCCGTCACCTATTCGGTCACCAGCCTGACACCGGTTCCGAATCTGCGGTAACCGTCGAATCGAATTTTGCTCTTGGTTCGTATGCGGAGGTTCTTGAGGGAGACTCCAGGGGGGCGGCGGCTGATCCAGATTTCGGCTTCCCGTGGCAGCCAGTAGGAGGCGCCTGAGATGGTCGCCGGAGCATAGTCGACCGACATGTCGAACTGGGTCACCGGAAATTCCCGGGGAATGTCCACGGACTTCTTCTCCAGGCGGACGACCTCATAGG
>JAPPFQ010000137.1 GCA_028875135.1 Acidobacteriota bacterium | reverse complement strand
GGATCTCCCCCGGGTCGAGGTTGCGCCTGAACCCCAGCATGGCCGTCAAACAGAAGCGGCAATCCAGAGGGCAGCCCGCCTGAGTCGAAATACACAGGGTGTTGCGCTTTCGCTCAGGGATCAGGACGCACTCGATCTTCTCCCCGTCCGTCAGCTCAAGCAGGTATTTCTCGGTGCCGTCGGCCGCCAACTGACGCCCATGCAGCCGGGGCAGTGTAATGGTGCAGCCTGCAAGCTTCCGCCGGAGGGACTTGGAGAATTCGGTCATCGATCCCGGATCCAGTTGCCTTCGGCGGTATAGGGCCTGGTAGAGCTGGCGTCCGCGATAGGGTTTCTCACCCCAATCGACCATCAGGGCAGCCAGTTCGTCTTCGGTGAGCCCCAAGAGCTCGCCCCTGGAAGCAGCCATTGCGGGAAGTCTCCTGTTTTCAATCGGTTCAAACCGGAACGGGGATGATAACAGAGGGATTGGAGATTGCGCAATCGGCTCCGGAGCAGGGGAGTCGCTATTGGTTGCCGGTGGTGTTCGGTGCTATATTTTTGGCTTGACTCAACGACCCGGTCCACGGCGTGAAGCGTCCGAGGGTTTTGGCGCGGAAGGGCGGAACGCCCGCCCTCATGCAGGGCCTGTTGCGTCGGAGGTGTGATGGGCGCAAACCTGCGTTTCCGGCGGCTGCGGCTCAGGAATTGGCGAAACTTCACCGGCATCGAGGTGGCCATCCCGGACCGTCTTTGTCTGATCGGCCCCAATGGTTCGGGAAAATCCAACTTTCTGGATGCCTTCCGCTTCCTGCGGGACCTGGCTGCTCCGGGTGGCGGCTTTCAGCAGGCCGTGGCTCGACGGGGCGGGGTGAGCGCCATTCGCTGCCTGGCGGCCCGCAGGCAGTCGGTGGTCGAGATCGGGGTTGAATTGATCGAGGAAAGGGCAGGGATTCAGTGGAACTACGAGCTGGGTTTGCACCACGACCGACAAAGGCGGCCCCTGATTGGCAAGGAGCGGGTCTTGCGCGATTGCGTGGAGCTGATCAAGCGTCCCGATGATCAGGATTACGCCGATCCCGAGCGTCTCACCCAGACCAGCCTGGAACAGGTGAACGCCAACCGGGACTTTCGCGAGTTGTCCGCCTTCTTGGCCTCCATTCGCTACCTGCACATCGTCCCCCAACTTCGCGGTGACCCTGACCGTTCGGGGGGAGGCGCGAACGATCCGCTTGGGGGCGACTTCCTGGAGCAGGTCGCCGGGGTCCGGGAACGCACCCGAAATGCGCGGCTCCGGCAGATCGGGAAGGCGCTTCAGATGGCGGTGCCGCAACTGGAGGCCATCGACCTGTGGCGCGATTCGCGGGGGACACCCCATCTTCGCGGCAAATACCGCCACTGGCGCCCCCAGGGCGCCTGGCAAACGGAAGAGCAGTTCTCCGGCGGCACTCTGAGGCTGATCGGCCTCTTCTGGTCGGCCATGGAGAAAGAGGGGCCATTGTTGCTCGAGGAACCGGAAGCCTCGCTCCATCCCGGCATGGTCCGGGCACTGCCGAAGATGCTGGCCCGGGTCCAGCGGCGCACAGGCAGGCAGACCCTGCTGAGCACCCATTCTCCGGAACTGTTGCGAGACAAGAGAAGTGGACTCCAGCAGACCCTGGCCATTATTCCGGGAGTGGAAGGGGCTCGGGCGATTCCCCTGGAATCGAACGCGAAAGCCCGCGAACTGCTGGAAAGCGGTTTTTCCCATGCCGAAGACCTGATCTCCGCCGGCCCGGAGCAGGCCGGCCAGCGTCCCCTGTTCGGGGAGGGGTGAATTCACCCTGTCCAACAACCATTCCAGAAATAATTTTCGGTTTGTGACCAGGGCCCCGACCAGAAATGCCGGCCGGCTTTTGATGGCCTGAACGGGGGCGGACATCGCCTGGGCCGGACTGAAGGGATACCGGAATAATATACTGATTCTAAATCAGTTATCCTACAGAATCAGAATGGAAACTTGCCGCAGTTTTCCGTTGAAAACCCGCCGGGCTTGTGTTAGCTTTTTAACTTAAGCGGTTACCTGCGCGGCGCGACCCATTTTCCCACTGCCGCAGCCACATTCGAGTCTTCCGGAACAATCCAGTTCGCACCCTCGGGACACGGACTCCATGGAGAATGTCAATAAGGACGTGTTGGACAATGGGCTCACCGTTCTGACCGAGCGCATGCCTCATGTCCGTTCCGTTTCCCTGGGAGTCTGGGTAAAGACCGGCTCTCGCAGCGAAACCTCCGAACTGAACGGTGTGGCCCATTTCGTGGAGCACCTGCTGTTCAAGGGCACCCGGCGGCGCACGGCCGAAGCAATCGCCAAGGAGGTGGACTCGATCGGCGGCCACCTGGATGCCTTCACGGGAAAGGAGACCGCCTGCTACAGCGCCAAGGTGCTGGATGACCACCTTCCCCTGGCATTCGACATTCTTGCGGATCTCGTCCTCAACCCGCGGTTCGATCCCGATGAGATGGAGAGGGAGCGCTCGGTGGTCCTGGAGGAGATCAAGATGGAGGAAGACAGTCCGGACGACCTGGTTTGCGAGATCTTCACCCAGAACTTCTGGAGGGACCAACCGCTGGGACGGCCGATCCTGGGGACGCGAGGGACCGTCAGTGGCCTGGACCGGGACCGGGTGGCGGGTTTTTTCCATCAGCACTACACTCCGGATCAACTGG
>JAPPFQ010000215.1 GCA_028875135.1 Acidobacteriota bacterium | reverse complement strand
CGCACCGCTATACACCGACTACTGGGACAACGACGGCTCCCCCGAGTTCCAGTCCATGATGAAGCGGCTGGAATCCGAGGCCATGGTGCTGCAGAACGAGTAGGGGCATAGTCCCTGGGGCCGGCAGGCCCCGCGAGACCGAAGCTGTTCCGAAGGAGATGACCGCCACCCTTGAGTCCAACCGAAACCGATTCAAACAAGACTGAAGAGCGACGCCGGCTTCGCTGGTGGCCGGCGGCCGTGATCGGGATCGCCACTTTGGTCGCCTTGACCTGGATCTGGTCGGCCGAGGTGAGCAACGAGGCCGTCCGAACCATCCGGACGGCCATGGTCGTTGTCGTTTCCCTGCTGCTGCTCCTCCTGTGGTGGATGCTGGCCTCTGGCTTGAGCTGGAAAGCCAGGTGGTTGGGATTGGCTGCTCTCGTCCTGGTCGGATTCCTGCTGCGGAGCCTGGTTGCCTATGACGGAGTGGACGGCAACCTGGTTCCCATTCTGCGCTGGAGCTGGACCTCTCGGACCGTCCCCGACATCACCGGCTCGGGTTCGAGCTTGCACTCGGCTACGGTGGCAGGCGCCGAGACCGACTTCCCCCAGTTTCTGGGCCCCAACCGGGATGCGCGGCTGCCCGGGCCCAGGCTGTCCACCGACTGGACCCAACATCCTCCCAAACAGATCTGGAAGCAGCCGATCGGATTGGGGTGGTCCTCCTTCGCCATTGCCGGCGAGCTGGCCATCACCCAGGAACAGCGCGGCTCACGGCAACTGGTAGTCGCCTACCGGCTGCGTAGCGGTGAGGTCGTCTGGGTTCACACCGACGAGGGTCCGTTCCAAAGCGCCCTGGGGGGAGACGGCCCGCGGGCCACGCCCACCATTTCGCGGAAGGGCAGGGTCTACACCCTGAGCCCCAAGGGCCTGCTCAACTGCCTGGAGTTGGAAACCGGCAAGCTGCTCTGGCAACGCAACATCGAGACCGAGAACGCGGCCGGCAGTATGCGGTGGGGGCGCAGTTCGTCCCCGCTGCTGGTTGACGACCTGGTGGTGGTCAATCCGGGAGGTTCCCCCCATCGCTCCCTGGCCGCCTACCGCCAACTGGGCGGCGAGCTGGTCTGGACCTCGGGAAACGCCGTCACTTCCTACGCCTCCCCGACCCTGCTCACCCTGCTTGGCCGGCCTCAGATCGTCATGGTGAATCAGCAGATGGTCACCGCCCATTCGCCCGACGACGGCCGCATCCTCTGGGAACAGGCCTTTCCCAGCGGTCAGCCTCACTGCTCCCAACCGGTGGCCGTAGCCGACGACCTGGTGCTCGTCTCCAGCGGCTATGGAATCGGCAGCAAGCTGTTCCGGATCAGCCCCGGCGAGGATGGAAAGTTCCGTTCGGATACCGTCTGGGAAAGCAGGGGACTCAAGACCAAGTTCACCAACACCGTCCTGCACAAGGGCTCGATCTACGGTCTGGACGAGGGGATCCTGGTCTGCCTGGACCCGGAGACCGGCCGGCGGCGCTGGAAAAGGGGCCGCTACGGGCACGGCCAGCTCATCCTGGTGGGGGATCTGCTGCTGATCACCTCGGAGCAGGGCGAGGTGGCGCTGGTGGAGGCCAATCCCGAGCAGTACAAGGAAGTCGCCCGCTTCCCCGCCCTAGAGGGAATCACCTGGAACACCCCAGCCCTCAGCGGCAACCTGCTCCTGGTCAGAAACCACCAGGAAGCCGCCGCCTATAAGCTTCCCGTGGCGCAATGACGAGACGTTTCATGGGCTGACGCCCGCGGCTAAGCGCTGGCGCCGCATTCGCGGCTGTCAGGGATACTGTAAGCAACCTCGCTCCGGTCCGACCCAAGACCAAGCCCACCGGCCGCCACCCCAGCAACGCCCTTTCGGCCGCCTTCCTCCGCTCCGCCCGGTAGACACGCCGATGGAAACGGATTGTACCTCTTCGTCCAGCCAGCGGAGCCCGCAGCTGGATTCAACGCCTCGTCGTCCGTGGCCGTCTCCGTGAGCTTGGGCTCGGCAGCGCCGCCCTGGTCTCCCTGGCCGAAGCCGGGCAGAAGGCCCTCGTTAGCCGCAAGCTCGCCCGTGAGGGTGGAGATCCGCTTGCCGAGAAGCGACCTTGTGTCCTGGAACACTTTTTTGGGACTTGTGCCTCGGCGGTTGAGCCGTCGATGGAAGCCCAGTGGGGAGTCTGCGCCGAAGAGCGCCAGTACAGGGACCGGCAAGCATCGTTGGCAGGCCCGTTGGATCAAGGAAAGGCGAGGAGGTACCCATTGAAGCAGCGTTGGTATGTAGGAGTCGATTGGGGTTCACAGACGCTCCAGGTGTGCGTGATCGATGCAGGCGGGGAGGTAGCGGAAGAGCAGGCGTTCGAGCATGGGGCCCGTGAAGGTAGCTGTGAGTCCCAGATCCGGGACGGATCCGTGGCTCCGTCCCGCAATCAGAAAACGAACCGCAGGCCGAACTGACCCTGAAACTGACCGTTGGGGATGACGCCCCGCGCCTGGTTAGCGCTGGAGGAGCGCTGGTTGCCATTGAAGTTCACGAGGTTGGCCCGGTTGCTAATGTTGTACATCTCCCACATCACATCCACTCTCATATCCTCGGTAACAACGAACTTCTTCGTCAACCTCAGGTCCCACTGGAAGAAGTTCGCGCCACGGCCGGCCCAGGCCCCGACTCCCGCCGGACGGTCGTT
>JAPPFQ010000024.1 GCA_028875135.1 Acidobacteriota bacterium | reverse complement strand
CGTTCTTCGTGTGTCTTCGTGGATTTCTTTTTTTGGCCTTTGTGGTTCACCCGCGTTTGTTTCAAATGAGCAGGTTAACGTGTCATGTCGGTTAAGGCTCGGGCGGAGGAACAGATTGCCGGATTGCGGGAACGAATCCGTTACCACGAGCACCGCTACTACGTGTTGGACGACCCCGAAATCGCCGATCGGGAATTCGACGAACTGGTCGAACAGTTGAAGCATCTGGAGGCAACCCATCCCGAGTTGGTCACTCCCGATTCCCCCACCCAGCGAGTAGGAGGGAAGCCCGCCGAAGGCCAGGTCGCGGTGGAGCACACCCTCCCGATGCTGAGCCTGGACAATGCCTACGGGGAAAGCGAGCTGCTGGACTATGACCGGCGTGTCCAGGAATCGTCCGGGGACAGCCGGACCGGATTTGTCTGTGAGCTCAAGATCGACGGCCTCAGCCTGGCCTTGACCTTCGAAAATGGATCGCTGGTTCGGGGAGTCACTCGAGGCGATGGACTCCGGGGCGAGGATGTCACTGCCAACGTCCGCACCATCCGGTCTGTGCCGCTCCATGTGCCGGCTCTGAGCCGAGTCGAGCAAGGAGGCGAGAAGGTCGAGGTGCGGGGGGAGGTCTTCCTGCCGCTGGACTCCTTTCGGAAGCTCAATCGGGAGCGGGAGCAGAATGGGGAGCCCCTGTTCGCCAACCCGCGCAACGCCGCTGCCGGAACCCTGAGAACGTTGGACCCTGGCGTGGTGGCCGGGCGGAATCTGGATATTTTCGTCTATCAGGCCCTGGTCGACGGGCAGGTCCCGCGTCGAAACCATTCCGAGGTCCTGGATTGGCTCAAGGAGGCGGGATTCAAAGTCAATCCCCACTGGAAGCGGTGCGCCTCGATGCAGGAGGTTACCGACTTCTGCCGGCTGTGGGAGGACAGGCGAGAGTCCCTCGGCTACGAGATCGACGGCGTGGTGGTCAAGGTGGATTCCATTCCGCTTCAGCAGGATATGGGGGAGACCTCCAAATTTCCCCGCTGGGCGGTGGCCTGGAAGTTTCGCGCGCGACAGGCCACTACGGTCGTGAACGACATTCAGGTTCAGGTGGGAAGGACGGGGGCCCTGACACCGGTTGCCGTGCTGGAACCGGTTCGATTGGCAGGTTCCACCATCAGCCGCGCCACCCTGCACAACCTGGACGAGATCGCCCGCCTCGGAATCAAGATCGGTGACACCGTCTGGGTGGAAAAGGGAGGGGACGTCATCCCCAAGGTGGTCAGGGTGGTCGAAAACCTCCGGCCTCCCGGAGCACGAGACTTTGTCATGCCGCAGCGGTGCCCCATCTGTGAAGGGGAGGTGGTTCGGGCCGAGGACGAAGCCGTCCTTCGTTGTATCAACTTGACCTGTCCGGCAAAGATCCGGGAGGCATTGCTGCACTTCTGCTCCCGCAGGGCTCTTCGCATCGAGGGCCTGGGCGAGGCGCTGGTCGACCAACTGCTGAAAAAGGAATGGGTTCGCGACCCGTCCGACCTCTACGCCCTCAAGCTGGAAGACCTGGTCGGGCTGGAGCGCATGGGCCCCAAGTCCGCCGCCAACCTGCTGGCCCAGATCGAAGCCAGCAAGCAGAGAGGCCTGGGGCAGCTCGTCTTTGGATTGGGCATCCGCCACGTCGGCGAACGTACGGCCATGGTGCTGGCCCGGCACTTCGGCACGCTGGAAATTCTGTCCCGGGCTTCCCTGGAAAGTCTGGAGTCCGTGTTCGAAGTGGGGCCGGTAGTTGCCGCGTCGGTCCGGCAGTTCTTCGCCCAGTCCGGCAACCGCGAGATTGTGGAGAAACTCCGACTGGCAGGATTGAACCTGGAGGAGAGGCAGGAAGAATCCTCCACCTCCGACCTCCAGGGGCAACAGGTGGTGCTTACCGGCAGGCTGGCCACGCTCACCCGCGAGGAGGCCGGCCGAATGATCGCTCTGAGAGGAGGCCGGGTGACCTCGTCAGTCAGCAAAAAGACCGCCTTTGTAGTGGCCGGTGAAGATGCCGGCGGCAAGCTGGCCAAGGCTCGCCAACTGGACATCCCCGTGATGGACGAAACGGAATTTCTGGAGCTCATGCGGGAACAATAGGACTCGAAGCCACGGCGGAGTAAAAACGGTCGGCAGTTTCTTCCTCGAAGGGTCTGCCCGGCGGTCGGGGGCTGTACTTATTTGAAACATACGCCTTGTGCCGGGTGGCGGGAAACCGGTTCCAAGTCACGCAAGGGTAGATGGTTTATTCACATCGATGCACAGGATGCACAGGATTTTTTCTGGAGACGGCTGGCTTGTAGTCCCGGGCATCCGTGTTGCTGTGGATAAAGCGCTTAAATTCGATCCTGGGTCTGCTGAAATGCATGAGCCATCCCATCAGCATGCCAGTCGCGTTGAAGTCGTTGATGTTCCGGAATGCATGTTCCGGGACGAGAGTATTCACCGACCTGAATTCGGCCAACGCGCTTTCTTCAACATTTCCAGACATCCGTAAATCCGCACCGGATAATCGCCCGATCTGGCTTCTGGTGCAGGAAGTTCTCGTCCTGTTAATCCTGTGCATCCTGTGCATCGATGTGAATTTATGGTCCTTGTCGATGGGTCTGGTCCGTCGCGGGCGTCGGCTGTACCCAACGCCACGATTCCCAGTCAGTTCCGCGGGCTGCCGCTTCTCGTCCCGT
>JAPPFQ010000526.1 GCA_028875135.1 Acidobacteriota bacterium | reverse complement strand
GCGTTGACATCCTGGTGAACCTGGCATCGGTCTACGCCTCCAAGCCGTTCGAGGAGACGACCGAGCACGACTGGGATCTCAATATGAACGTCAACCTGCGCAGCGCCTTCCTGTGCGCCCGGGCCGTTATTCCCGGAATGAAGGCCAGCGGGGGCGGAAGGATCATCAATTGCGCCGATTGGACGGCTGCCAGCGGACGTCCCCGATACAAGGGATACCTGCCCTATTATGTCTCCAAGGTGGGTGTGGTGGGTCTCACGGAGGCGCTGGCGCTGGAACTGGCTCCCTACAATATCCTGGTCAATGCCATTGCTCCGGGTCCCATGATGCCGCCGCCCGATCTCACTCCGGAAGCCGTGGAAAAGGTGCGCCAGGTGACGCCGCTGGGCCGCTGGGGGGGCGGGGAGCAGATCGCCCTGGCGGTGATCGGCCTGATCGAGAGCGAATTCATCACGGGAGAGTGCATCCGGGTCGATGGAGGCCGCCATATCTTGTAAGGGTGGATTCGTCCCTACGGACGGAGCCTGCCCGGCCCGGGTGGAACCGTCATCGCCAGGGAGTCGGGAGAGGGGGTTGGTTCGGGGCCTGGATGGGTGAACCGGACAACCGGGTGAAGGACATGACGAGCAGACTATCGTGGTGGACGGTGCTGCTGGCGGCTGGAATCGCCGGCGGGAGCATTTTAGCTCAGGAGGGAACGCCTCCCGCCGACCCCGCTGAGGCGGCGCCCCAGGCTCCAGGCCGGTCAAGCGCCGCTCTCCCGTCCAGAGTGGATGATCGGTCCGGCTCCTTGCCTTTTGAGGTGGGAGAACGCCTGGCCTACCGCGTTTCCTGGGCGGAGACACTGGAGGCGGGCACGGCTGAGCTGCGGGTGACCTCCAGGGGCTCCAAGGGCTCGGGAGCCTATCGGCTGGCCCTCGATGCCAGCAGCACCCCCGCGATGGCTTCCATCTATCGGTTGCAGCTTCAGTGTGCTTCCCTGTTCGACCCCCACCAGGGAATCAGCCGGGAGTATCGAAGATCGTTCAAGGAGAACGACAGGACTGTGCGGGATCGAGTTGTCTTCAACCCCGCTGGCAAAACGGCCCGGTATGTCGACTCCAGCCAGCAGGTCAACAGGCTCACCATTCAATTGGGCGCCCAGGATCCGGTCTCGGCCATCTACCTGGTGCGCACCTTGGGCCTCAAGCCGGGAATACGGGTCCTGTTCCCGATCGTGGAAGGTGGGGAAACCTACCAAGCCGATGTCAAGGTTGCCGGGAGTGAGCTGATTTCGACTGCGCTGGGAAGTTTCTCGGCCCACAGGGTGGAAGCCGTTCTGCGTCGTGGAGGAAGCTTGATGCGGGACAAGAAGATGACCTTCTGGTTCACCAGTGACACTCGACGAATTCCGGTCCTGGCTTCGGTGTCTCTTCCCTTCGGCTCCCTGCTGGTGGAATTGACCTCCGCGAGGTAAGCCGGGGCGCCGGCCCTGTCGGGCGGATCATTCGAGGAAGAAACTGCTGATCGAATTTGAAGACGAACCACAAATGGACACGAATGGACACGAATAGGGATGAACCTCTTGCCGATTTTCTTCGTGGCCCTTCGTCGTTCTTCGCGTGCCTTCGTGGATCACTCTTTTTTCGTTTGTTTCAGGCAAGTGCCGCCCCCGCCCCCGAAGACGGGGTGGATCATACGAGGGTGAAACACCAAATCTTCACGGCCTAATTTTTGAACATGGATGCACAGGATGCACAGGATTACCAGGACGCGACGCTGCTGTACAAGAGGCTGACTCTGGCGATGATCGCTTGCGGATTTGCGGATGTTTAGGACTACAAGTCCGCCGTCTCCAGAAAAAAATCCTGTAAATCCTGTCCATCCTGTGCATCGATGTGAATCAAAAATTTGCCCATGCTCGACATTGAATCGGTTTCCAGCCACCAGGCGCAGGCGTTAGTTTCGGGTATGCCGGGGCACCGGCCTCACCGGGAGCCCGCTCTTCGTTCAGAGGCGTAATGAAGCTGATCGTTCAGATTCCCTGTTTCAACGAGGCGGAAACCCTTCCGGAGGTTCTGAGCCGGCTCCCCAGGGCCTTGGATGGAGTGGATGCAATAGAAACCCTGGTTGTGGACGACGGGTCCACCGACGGCACAGCCGAGGCGGCTCGCAGACTCGGCGTGACCCACCTGGTGGAGTTGGGGCGGAACCGGGGGTTGGGTATCGCCTTTCGCACGGGCCTGGATGCGTGCCTCAAGCTGGGGGCCGACATCATTGTCAATACCGACGGCGACAATCAGTATGCCGGCGCGGACGTGGAAGCCCTCGTTGAACCGATCCTTCGGGATCGGGCCGACCTGGTGGTGGGCGCCCGGGACATCGAAGCCATTGCCTATTTTTCGCCCGCCAAGAAATGGCTTCAGCGGGTGGGGAGCTGGCTGGTTCGTACGGTGGCCCGCTGCCCGGTGGAAGACACCACCAGCGGCTTCCGCGCCTACAATCGGGAAGCCGCCTTGAGGACCATTGTTCATACCCGGTTTTCCTACACCCTGGAGACGGTGATTCAGGCCGGGACCGGTCACCTTCGGGTAACCAGCGTGCCCATTCGGGTCAATCCGAAGCTGAGGGAGTCCCGGCTGGCCCGATCCACCTGGTACTACCTCAAGAAGTCGGGGGTAACGATCCTGCGCATATACACCATGTACAATCC
>JAPPFQ010000665.1 GCA_028875135.1 Acidobacteriota bacterium | reverse complement strand
GGCGGACTGGGGTGCAGTGCGCCACGGCCGGGAGGAGTTTCAGCATGAGCCGGTTTTCTCACCTCGACGATAAAGGCAGACTGCGCATGGTGGACGTCTCTTCCAAGCCCGTCACTCGGCGGAGAGCCCGCGCGCGGGGCCAGGTCAGGGCGTCCGCGGAAACCATTGCCCGGATCCGCGGCAACCGGCTGGCCAAAGGCAACGTCCTCGAAGCCGCCAGGCTGGCGGGGATCATGGCCGCCAAGAACACCGGGCAGTGGATTCCCCTGTGCCATCCCTTGCCGCTGAACCATGTTCAACTGGAATTGACGGTCACTGAGGCTGGAGTGGAAATTGAAGCGACAACCCTTGCCGAGGGGCGGACGGGAGTTGAGATGGAAGCCCTGGTGGCGGTGTCGGCCGCGGCGTTGACCGTTTACGATATGTGCAAGGCCGTTGACCGAACCATGGAAATCGGCAACATCCGCCTGATGGAAAAGTCGGGCGGCCGGTCCGGGCACTTTGTTCGTTCCAGTTAGCTGCGCCCCGCCGCATACAACGTGGCGGATCGTACAGAGAAGGCTCGAGAGGCATTGCTCTTCGGAAGGGTGCTTCCTATTCGCCGCATTCGCGGCTGGGTTGGTGCAGAACCGATACGACCCCGGGTTGCCACCCGGGGCTACCCTGAGCCGCTGCTATGCAGCTCTATAAGGATGGCTTGTAGGGGGCGTCTCGCCGGGTAGCACACGTCAACCGCAGCTTCGCAGCTCTCCCATAAGCCACAACACTGCCAGGGGGAACGGGCTTATTTACTTGGAATGATGCGTTTGCAAAAATCGGTAGAGGGATCGTTTCCGGGAATGGCTACAAACGGTACAAGAACACAAAAGGAACTATCGGATCGTCAAGACTCGAAATCAAGCAACTCATTTTGTGCCCTTTGTGCTTTTTGTGGTGAATACCGGAGCTACCAGCCCGTCACCTTCGCCGCCTCAATGTCATTCCCGACTTGGAATTTTGCAAAAGGCTCGGTTCCATTTGCATTTGTGTTTATTCGTGTCCATTCGTGGTTCGTTTTTGTTAGAGATCGACCGTTTCCCCTCGAAATGATCCGTGGGCAGGGCTGCTGCGGAAGTCGCTATAATAGCCTTCGAGAATTTGACTTGTGAGGAGTTCCTCAATCATGAAGCCACAGACCCTGTTCGACAAGATCTGGACGGCCCACCTGGTTCGGGAAGAGCCGGGCCAGCCCTCGCTCCTCTATATCGACCGCCACCTGGTCCATGAGGTGACCTCGCCGCAGGCATTCGAGAGCCTTCGGCTGGCGGGACGGCGAGTTCGCAGGCCGGACCTCACCTTCGCAACCATGGACCACAATATCCCGACCACCGACCGCCAACTGCCCATCCGGGACCCCATTGCAGCCAAGCAGGTGCGGGCGCTGGAGGAGAACTGCCGGGAGTTCGAGATCACTCTGTTCGATCTGAACAGTCCGTTCCAGGGCATCGTGCACGTGATCGGTCCGGAACTCGGCTTGACGCTTCCCGGGATGACCCTGGTGTGCGGAGACAGCCACACCTCCACCCACGGCGCTTTTGGATCCCTGGCCTTCGGGATCGGCACCAGCGAGGTGGAACACGTTCTGGCCACCCAGTGTCTGCTCCAGGACAGACCCAGAACCCTGTTGGTCCAGGTGGAAGGCCCGCGTCCCTATGGTGTTGAGGCAAAAGACATTATTCTCTCCATTATCGGCCGGATCGGAACCAGTGGCGGGGCAGGGTCGGTGATCGAGTACGCCGGCCAAACCATCCGGGACCTCACCATGGAAGAACGCATGACCGTTTGCAACATGTCGATCGAAGGGGGAGCCCGGGCCGGGATGATTGCCCCGGACGAGACGACTTTCAACTATCTCCGGGGTCGCAGGTATGCACCGGCGAATTTTGACGAGGCAGTTGTCGGCTGGAAAAAACTGGCCGGCGATCCCGGAGCCGAATTTGACCACACCATCCACATCGAAGCCGAAGGCTTGAGTCCGCAGGTTACCTGGGGCACCAATCCGGGACAGGTGGCCCCCATCGATTCCCGGGTTCCCGACCCGGCGGACTTCGGCGATCCCAACGCTCGCAAGTCTGCCGAACGAGCCCTGGATTACATGAATCTGAAGCCGGGAACGGCGCTGGTGGACATCGCGGTGGATCGGGTCTTCATCGGATCCTGCACCAATTCCCGTCTCGAGGACCTCCGCTCGGCGGCCCGCTTCGTCAAGGGAAGGCGCGTTTCTTCCGGAGTTCAGGCCATGGTGGTGCCCGGCTCGCAACAGGTCAAATGGCAGGCCGAAGAGGAGGGGTTGCACCATTTGTTTCGGGAGTCTGGATTCGAGTGGCGTGAATCCGGGTGCTCGATGTGCCTGGGGATGAACCCCGACATCCTCAGCCCGGGCCAGCGGTGCGTGTCCACCTCCAACCGCAATTTCGAGGGGAGACAGGGAAAGGGAGGGAGGACCCACCTGGTCAGTCCCGTCATGGCGGCTGCCGCGGCCATTGAAGGGCACCTGGTGGATGTCCGGCAATACGATCTGAAGAAAGCAGCCTCGTCCAGCCCGTCTTGAATTCCGCGCAATCGCCAAGGATACAAACATGGAACCCTTTGAGAGAGTTCACGGAGTGGTGGCGCCGCTGGATCTGCCCAACGTGGATACGGACCAGCTCATT
>JAPPFQ010000033.1 GCA_028875135.1 Acidobacteriota bacterium | reverse complement strand
GTTCGGGGATATCGTCTCGGACCTGTGCGCCCAGATGGTGGGAGGACTGGGGTTCGCCTGCTCGGGAAACATCGGCGACCGCCTGGCCGTCTTCGAACCCACCCACGGCTCGGCCCCCAAGTACGTGGGACAGTCCAAGGTCAATCCCATCGCCACCATCCTGGCCGCCAAAATGATGCTGGACTACCTGTCCGAGGACGATAAGAGCCGACGGCTGGAGGAGGCCGTGGCAGAGGTCATCCGGGAAGGGCGGGTCCGGACCTACGACATGGGAGGCGCCGCCACCACCGTTGAGATGGCCGAGGCCATCGCCGGCAAATTGTAGGCTCTGTTTCAGGTCAGGCGTTGCGGCAACTCAGACCTCTGACGCGTTTCTCCAACTCCCGGGTCAGATCCTGGGGAGAGTCCGAAGGCGACGGCCGCAGAGGGGGACCGAAGGTCACCGAAACCTGACCGGGCCGGGTGAAAGGCCAGTGGATTCCTCCGAATCTCTTCTGCTTCAGTTCATACAATCCTTCGATCCTGGCGGGGACGACCGGGGCGGCGAGACCGGCCGCCAGCAGTCCTATTCCGGCCTGGAAGGGCGCTATTTCGCCATCCGTGGTGCGGGCTCCCTCCGGAAATACAAGCACGCTGTAGCCGCGATCCATTGCCTCCCCGGCGTAGTCGAAGCTGCGGCGGAACCCGGTTTGCCTGGGCAGTGAAAAGGCGTTGAACCCGCCGGCCGTCGTTCCGAAGGCCAGGTAGTCGGTGAAGCGGGCCAGACCGCGCCCCGGCAGAGGGTATCGGAAGTCCCGCAGCCGTTCGCCGATCATGGCGACGGCCAGCCGGTTCCGATAGCGCCAGGGCAGGCCGGCCATGATGAGCGCCGGATCGAAGAAGGTCACGTGGTTGGCAATCACCAGCACGGGCTCCTGAAGTCCCCGCCAGTGTGTTCGCCCACTCACCCGGGTCCAGCAGAGCAAATGGGTGAGCGGCCAGATGAGACAGTGCTGGAACAGGAAGCGCATCCAGGTGGCGGGCCGCTTCAAGGACCAGTGGGGGTAGGGATAGGGGCGCCAGGATCTGGCGGACGTTTCCGGGGCCTCCCGGGGGGAGCCCGCGTCCGGGAGTGGGTCCGATGGAGCCCGCGGGTCGCCGCCGCTATCGGGACTTGATGGAGCCGCTTCAGGCAGGCCGGCCTCGGGGAGAGGGTCGGGGCGGCGGAGCAGCTCTTCCAGGTCACCCAGCGTCAGAGCCTCGGTGACTTTGGATTCGTCCAGGTCCATGCGAAAGCGATCCTCCAATTGGGTGATGAGCGCGACCCTGGCCAGGGAATCGAGCTTGAGATCGGAGGTCAGATTGGCTTGACTGTCCCGCCGCTGCGGCGAGGTCCCGGTGATGCTCTCGACGATGGTCAGGATTTCGCCCCGCAGGCCTTCCGGGTTGTCTCCGGCTTGGCCGGCCGGTTCCCTTCCCTGCCGGCTCGCAAACCGAACCAGGTCCCGCTTGCGCACCTTCTGAGTGGCCGTACGCGGAAAATCGCGCTCGGGCCATATCACCCAGCGCCGGATCTGCTGGTAGGGGCTGAGGCCCTGGTTGGCACTTTCGACCGCCGTGGAAGGGTCCGCCTCCGGGTTTCTCAGGATCAGCACGGCCACCGGTTCGGGACCTTGCGCGCCTTCCACGCCCACCACGGCGCTGGCGCCGATCTCGGGCTGTTGATTGAGAGCCGTTTCGATATCGGCGGGGTAGACGTTCAAGCCCGCCGAGGTGACGATGACTTCCTTGCGCCTGCCGCGGAAATAGAGGTTCCCCTTTTCGTCCCGTTGGCCCAGGTCACCGGTTCGCAGCCACCCCTCCTTGTCGGTAAGAGAGGCTTCCTCCGCCCCCCAGTAGCCGGGCGAGATGTTGCGCCCCCGAACCAGGATCTCGCCCCCTTCGTCCAGCTTGATCTCCTGGCCGGGCATGGGCTTGCCGAGCGAGCCGCGACCGGGTCGAAGGGGGTGGGCAAGGCTGATGATGGCCGCCGTTTCGGTCATTCCGTAGCCCTGGGTGACGACATAGCCCAGCCTCTTCCAGAACTGCTCGGTGCCGGAGTCGAGCGTCGCCCCTCCCGAAAGGAAGGCCCAGAACTTCCAGCCGAATCGGCGGCGGACGTGGCGAAAGGTCCACCAGCGGCGCAGCCAGTGCTGCCCGGCGCTGCGCTCGAACCGCTCGGCCAGCGGAGTGCCGCGATTGCGGGCGGCCTCGTCCCGCTCGATCTTGTCCCGAAGCAGCTCCAGGATGCGGGGAACGGTGGCCAGCATCGAGATCCGCTCCCGGCGAATGGCCGAGATAATCTCCGAGGGGTTGAGGGTATTGAGGAAGAGGGCCTGGCCACCCAGCAGAGGCGGCACGAAAATGCCCATCATCTGGCCGAAGACGTGGCTGAGGGGCAGCAGGCTCAGGAAGCGGATGGGATGGACCGGAGCCGCCCACTTGGCATATTTCCGGATCTCTCTTTCGAGGGGAGTCAGATTGGACAGCAGGTTCCGGTGGGTGAGTCGAATCCCCTTGGGGGCCGCCGTGGTCCCCGAGGTAAACACGATCTCGGCCAGGTGGTCGCCGGTGACCTTGCCGGCGTAACTCCAGTCAGGGGTCGGCGGGTGTGCGGCCGCCTTTCGGCAGAACCCCGCGACCGAATCCGCCGGTGACGTCAGGCCTTCGAGCGCGT
>JAPPFQ010000103.1 GCA_028875135.1 Acidobacteriota bacterium | reverse complement strand
ACCCAGGATGCCTCCCCACAGCCGGCGGCCGCTGCCCCAGCGAGACATGGCCATCCACAAGGAATGGATCGAAGCGGGGGCGCCTTACCCCGAAGCGGGTGCTGCGACCGGAGAACCCTCCTGGTGGTCGTTGAAGAAACCGCGCCGTCCCGCTGTACCGGAACTGGAAGAGGCCCCCTCCAATCCCATTGACGCCTTCATCCTGGCCAAGCTGCGGGAGAAGGGACTTGAACCGGCTCCGGCGACAGACAAGGCCACTCTGCTGCGCCGGGCCTACTTCGATCTGCTGGGTCTGCCGCCGACTCCGGCCCAGGTGGATCGGTACCTTGAGAATACCTCCGCCGACGCGTTCGAGGAGCTGATCGACGAGCTTCTGGCTTCCTCCCACTATGGCGAACGCTGGGGGCGGCACTGGCTGGATGTCGTCCGCTACGCCGACAGCGCGGGGTTCGAAGGCGATGTCTTCTATCCCAACGCCTGGCGCTACCGGGACTATGTGATCAAGTCCTTCAATGAAGACAAGCCCTACGACCGCTTCCTCCAGGAACAGATCGCGGGAGACGAGCTCTTTCCCAACAACCTGGAGATGGAGGGCTTCTACGACCTCGCCCCGGAAAAGCTGGAACACATGGAAGCCAGGATCGGAACCACTCTCTACACCTTCGGACCGGAAATCCAGGAATCCCACCTGGACTCGGAACGATTGCGCTACGAACGGCTCACCGACGCGGTCGACACCACCTCGGCGGCCTTCATGGGCTTGACCCTGGAGTGCTCGCGCTGCCACGACCACAAGTTCGATCCCTTCACCCAGAAGGATTACTTTCAGTTGCAGGCCGTCTTCGCCGCCAGTTCCCGCAAGACCATCCCGGTGGTCAGCAGCATGTCCACGGGTCATCGCCGCGAGGACTACCACCGCATGATCGCCCTGGCCGAGGCCAGAGCTTCCTACCGGAGGTTCGAAAAGCAGGTCAAGGACCGGGTCATCGAAATCAGGAAGAAGGACTACCCGCCCGAAGTAGTGCGCGCCTACGAGGTGCCCATGAAGGAGCGTACCGCCCGGGAGCTGGAGTTGGCCGCACCCCTGACCCAGTTCTACACGGAGATGAACATCGAGGATCATCTCACCGATGGGGAGAAGACCCGCCATCGAAACTCCATGCAAAAGCTGGCCAGGGCCGTGCTCGATGTCCCTCTCAAGGATGCTTCGCACCATGTGAAATACGACGGATTCTTCGACGTGCCCTCAGCCACGGTTCTGGGACACCTCAAGCCCGAGCTGGTTCCCGACACCTACCTGTTGAACCGCGGCGAGCTGTCTCTGAAAAGAGAGATCGTCGAGCCGGGGTTGCCGGCGGCGCTGCGCGATGACAGTGTTCCCGACCGGCTGTCCATGGGGCCTCACGGACCCCGCTACCGCAAACACTTCGCGCTCTGGCTGACCCGTCCCACCCATCCGCTCACGGCGCGGGTCATGGTCAACCGCATCTGGCAGGGCCATTTCGGACAAGGCCTGGTCCGCACCTCCAACGACTTCGGACGCCAGGGCGACCGGCCCTCCCACCCCGAATTGATGGACTGGCTGGCCACCGAGTTCGTCGATCGGGGATGGAGCGTCAAGTCGATGCACCGGTTGATCATGCTCTCGGACGCCTACCGGCGCGACAGCCGATTCGCCAGCGCCACCCACCGGCAGAGGGACCCCGACAATCGCCTCCTGTGGCGCATGAACCGCCGCCGCCTGGAAGGGGAGGCGGTGTGGGATTCGCTGCATGCGGTGGCCGGCAATCTGAACCCGACCATGGGGGGACGGCCTGCGATTCCCCCGCTTTCCAAGGTCGAGATGAGTTCCCTGCGCATCAAGCCCTGGTGGGCCGTTTCGGAAGACCCTGCCGCCGGCAGGCGGCGCGGCGTCTACATCCTGGCCCGGCGCAACTTCACCTTCCCCATGTTCGACAAGTTCGACGTGCCCAACTCCTCGGTGAGCTGCGCCGGACGGGAAGTGACGACGGTCGCCCCCCAGGCGCTCTGGTCCCTGAACAACGGCGCCTCCTTCAGGCAGGCCCGGGTGCTGGCCGACCGGCTGGTTCGCGAAGCCGGCGCCAATCCCGACGACCAGGTGGACCTGGCCTGGCGGTTGGTGCTGGCACGGCCGCCATCGGCCGAGGAAAGGCAGGAGGCGATCACGCTCTTGTCAAGACTCGCTTCGAGCAACGGAAGTCAGGCGTCGCAGGCCTCCGGCGAAGATACCGAAGCTGCGACCCGGCACAGGGATGCCTTGACTCAGCTCTGCTTGACGATGTTCAACCTGAGCGAGTTCTTCTATATCGATTGACACCGGGCCGGAATCGAAACCCGGTTCTCCTCAGTTCGGGAGGCAAACATGAATCCCTATTCCTGCAATCGCCGCGCCGCCGCCAGTTCGCGGCGCGAATTCCTGACCCGTTCCGGGCTGGGATTCGGGGGACTGGCCCTCAACTGCATGCTGCAGTCGGAATCGGCAAGAGCCGATGTTCCGACCGCCGCAGCCTACAATCCCCTGGGGGTCAAGCCGCCGCACTTCACGGCCAAGGCCAGGAGTGTCATCTTCATCTTTCTGCAAGGGGGCCCCAGCCAACTCGAAACCTTCGATCCCAAGCCCGAGTTGCAGAAATATGACGGCCAGTACCTTCCTCCCAGCTACTTGACAAAGGGCATCGGCCTGGCCCAGATCAAGGCGGAT
>JAPPFQ010000682.1 GCA_028875135.1 Acidobacteriota bacterium | reverse complement strand
AAGTCTATTATAAGCAATCTGTTACAAGAAATACAATCTAGACGCGAATGCGGCGGCAGCAGGTAGCCGTGGGCGTCAGCCCATGGGACGCAAATGCGGCGACAGTGCTTAGCCGTCGGCGTCAGCAGGGCTCAGGCCATTGGGAAAGGGTCTTGACCGTGAATCGGCAAGTCGCGTGGGGTTTGGCGGGATGCGGCGACATTGCCGAAAAGCGGGTGGTGAAGGCCATTCAGGCATCGGTACGGGGCAGGTTGGCGGGCTGCACTCGCCGTGACGCTCAACGCCTGGCCGAGTTTCAGTCCCGGCACTCCATTCCCAAGGGCTATGCCGACTTCCGGGAAATGCTTAGCGACCCCGAGTTGGGGGCCGTTTACCTGGCCACGCCGGTATGGCTGCATGCCTCCCAGACCATCGAGGCTGCCGAGAATGGCAAGCACGTGCTGTGCGAGAAGCCCATGGCCATGAACCCGCAGGAGTGCCGGCGCATGATCGATGCCTGCCGCGGCAACGGGGTCAAGCTGGGTGTCGCCTACTACCGGCGCTTCTATCCGGTGGTGCTGAAGATGAAGGAGCTTCTGGACCAAGGGGCGATCGGCCGGCCCATTCTGGCGCGGTCCACCCTGGTGGAGCATGCCCGCTTGAATGAGGGCGGCCACCCGGGCTGGCGGTTTGTGCGGAACCAGGGGGGCGGCGGTCTGCTGATGGACATGGCCAGCCACCGGCTGGACGTGCTGGCCATGCTCTTCGGACCTCCGGAGTCGGTGTCGGCCTTCACCGATACCCGCGTCTGTCCCATTGAAGTCGAGGACACCGGGAGCCTGCTCATCCGTTTTGCCGGGGGGATTCACGCCATGGTCTTCGCCAGCCACTGCGTGGAGGCTCCGCGAGACGATTTCGAAATTCTGGGAACCGAGGGGTGCCTGAGGTCGGCGCCTCTCAACGGAGACCGCCTGGAGTTGACCGGAGCCGGCGGAAAGACGTTTTCGGTTCCCAAGGCGGAGAATGTCCATCAGCCCCTGATCGAGGATTTCAATGACGCAATCCTGGAGGATCGCCCGCCGGCGGTTCCGGGGGAAGAGGGGGTGAAGGCTTCCTTGTTGCTGGAGGCGGCCTACCGGTCGGCCCAATCGGGGCGAGTGGTCCGGGTGGATCGATTGACTGATTGCGGCGCGGGTTGAGAGCTATCCTTTGCGACGGAGACTGACGGCATGGCGGAAATCGGGTTTGGGATCATCGGGTGCGGAGGGATCTCCGATGTGCATGCTCAGGCCATACAATCCATTCCCGGAGCCAGGCTGATCGGCTTTCACAACCGGACCCGGCCTCGCGCCGAGCGCCAGGCCGGGCGCTACGGCGTCAGTTGGGACCTGGACCTGGATCGTTTTCTCGAGCGCCCCGGGATGGATGCCGTGAGTGTCTGCACTCCGAGCGGGACTCACGGTGAGCTGGGAATGGTTGCGGCCCGGGCGGGCAAGCATGTGATGGTGGAGAAGCCCATTGAGGTGAGCCTGGAAAAAGGCAGGCTTCTGACCGTTGCCTGCCGGAAGGCCGGCGTCCGACTGGGAGTCATTTTTCAATCTCGATTTCTGCCGGCGGTTCAAAGAATTCGGGCTGCAGTCCGGGACGGGGCCCTGGGGAAGGTGCTGTTGGCGGAGGCGTCGGTGAGGTGGTTTCGCAAGCCCGACTACTTCCAGTCCGGCCCCTGGCGGGCCACCTGGGCCCTGGACGGCGGAGGAGCGCTGATCAACCAGTCCATTCACACGATCGACCTGCTGCAACACCTGGTGGGACGGCCCAGGTCGGTGTTCGGTTTTGCCAAGAATCTCCTGCATGCTTCCATCGAGGCGGAGGATACCGCGGTGGCTGTTATAGAATTCCAGGACGGCGCCCTGAGCGTGATTCAGGGAGCCACCACTCTGCGGCCGGGGTTCCCTCGGCGCCTGGAGATCTTTGGCGAGAAGGGCAGCCTGCTCCTGGAGGGGGATGCGATCGCACGCTGGGACGTGCCCGGAACGAGCGGCGGGACCCGGGGACAAGCGGTAGCCGGGCCGGCGGGCTCCGATCCGTTTTCGGCTTCCATGGAGTCGGAGGTGGCCAACCACCGGCGGCAGTTCCAGGATTTCATGGCTGCCATTCGAGAAGACCGGCCTCCGCTGGTGGATGGGGAAGAGGGGCTCAAGGCCCTGGAGATTGTTCTGGCGATCTATCGCTCGGCCAGGGAGAGAAGGCCGGTGGAGTTGCCGCCGGGTTGATGCGAAGGAATTCATAGGAGAGTGTCATGGCGCAAACGATCGGGTTTATCGGTCTCGGCATCATGGGGAAACCCATGGCCAGGAACCTCATCAAGGCCGGGTATCCGCTGGTGGTCTACAATCGGACCGCTTCAAAGGCCGCGGAGCTGGTGGAATTGGGAGCCCGCCAGGTCGAGTCTCCAAAAGAGGTGGGAGCCGGCGCCGGGGTGGTCATCACCATGGTGTCCGATTCCCCCGAGGTGGAGTCGGTCGTCCTGGGCGACAACGGGGTGATCGAGGGCATTGCCGAGGGTGGCGTTGTGGTGGACATGAGCTCCATCTCTCCCATCACCACCCAGCGCATAGCCGCCGAATTGAAAGGCCGGGGCGTCTCCATGCTGGACGCTCCCGTCAGCGGCGGCGAGATCGGCGCCGTTCAGGGGATCCTCTCCATCATGGTCGGGGGCGAGGAATCGGTGTTCTTGCGAGTCAAGCCGATTC
>JAPPFQ010000012.1 GCA_028875135.1 Acidobacteriota bacterium | reverse complement strand
TCCGTAGGGATAGCGAAGCAACCGGCGAAGATGGCCGGAATATTGAGTCAGTGGAAGCGGGCTGATCTGTAGCCTGGACTCCGCCGAACCCGGGCGAAATGCGGCGGTATCCCCGGCTGGAAGCAGGGTCGAGTCATCCGTAATGGTGCCTGTCCGCATCCATGTTCGGTCCGGAAGGTCGGGCCGCACCTGCAGGACGGTGGAGGTTGCCGTCGTTTCCCCATTTCCGTCAACCCTTAGATTCAGATGGACATCTCCAACCTGCTCGCCGCTCTTCAGGTCGAAATAGACGGTTTGCTCGGACTCATTGTTGATCCTCACGGTTCGGGCTGTCCCCCCGGTTTGTGAAACGGAACCCTCCGCTGCCAGGGATATTTGAAAATCTCCCGGCCGGCCGGTGTCGTTTCGGACAGTGACTGGAACTCTCACCTCCTCCTGGAACGAAAGAAAGCGCGGAAACGTGGGAAGCAGGACCAGAGGGTTTCGTACCCGCGTGAAGTGCTGGGCAGAACCAAAGCGGCCGACCGTGTGGGCCACGGCCATGATGCGGATCGCACCTTGAAACTCGGGGACATCGAACTTGGCCACGGCTCTTCCGCGGGAATCCGCGCGCAGAATTCCAGACCAGAAGGCGACGGGCTTGTCTCGTCGAATCCCTTCGGTCCGGACAAACTGTGTCAATCGATCCAGAGCTGCGCCACCGCCTGGGTCGGATTCCCCCTCGATGGGACGACTTTCGGGCATAAGGAGGGAAAAGATGTCGTAACTTTGAACCCCCAGGGCCAGCTTGCTGTAGAAAAAGCTGAACGGATCGGCTGTCTTCTGATTGATTAGCTGCAGAATACCTTCATCTACGGCAGCCACGGTAACGGTCGCGCGCGGCCGTGTGTTTACCTCCACCTCAAGTGTGGTTTCGGGTCTCATCTCATCGGAGGCGGTCACTGCAACCGCCAGACGATTCCTTTCAATGTCGACGTAGAGGGGCACGGCTCCAAAGGCTCGCCCCGGTTGTCCCGCGGGCAAGTCTTGGGCCGACCGGACCAGCGTCGCGGTAACGTAGACGTTGGGCCGATATTCAGAGCGAATGGGAACACTGATCCGGGCGGTGTTACCCGCAAGGTTGAAGACCCGTGAATAGTGAACCTGGTCCCGTTCCACAGTAAGCCAGAGTTTTCCGGGAAAGGGGGCTCTCACCTGCACAATGGCATTGGTTCCCAAGGGGTACTCTTCCCTGTCCAAATCCAACTCCAGCCGGGCCGGGTTTTTGATGGCCCAAGGAGAATAACCCCATCCGCTGGCATAAAATTCGACTTCAGAGGAGGCCCCGCTCTCTGAATCGGTCACAACCACGCGGTAGTTCCCATAATCGGGTGGGACCACGCTAAAACTCCCTCGGGAATTTCCCTCAGCCAGGTTTCGTGCGGTCACCAGCACCGGTTCCAGGGTGGATTCATAGCGGAAGTTTCCAGAGGACGTCTCGCGCAGGACCGTATGCCACCGGTCTCGAAAAAACTCCACTCGGAGGTTTCCCGACGGTACCGGACTCCCTTGCGGGTCGAGGGCCATGTACTCGAGCCGGACTGACTGCCCCGGCTCAGCATGGGAATCCTGAGTCTTTCGCAATCCGACGTAGTAGGGGTAAGGATGTACGCCAACGCGCTTGAGTGCCGTTACCCCTCGCCCTCCCTGCTCTTGAACCCGCGCCGTTATCACTGCTTCCAGGGAGGAGGGCACCTTCAAACCCGGAGGGAGCTCGAAGGAGAAAGTCCGGGTCCCGGATTCATCCAGACGGTCCTGCGCGGAATACACTTCGCGAGGCTCCAAACTTCGGCTTGGGTTGTGAAAGACAAAATCGGGGTACTCTTGGGAGATAAATACGGTCGGACGCAGAAAGACCCGGTTCTCGACAGCCAAGTCACGGGCCGGCGCCCCAAACAGATAGGCTCCGGCCACCTTGCATTGCACGGCTTCGTCAGCGGTAAACTCTTCCTTTTCTGTCGAGACTTCGACCTTGATCCGATCCGGGACAAATTCCTCGACCTGGAATCGATAGCTGCCGACCACGCTGGCGGCGATTTCCAACTCGACCTTGTGATGACCCGTGCGTGCGTAGGCAGGAATCTCCAAGCTGAATTCCGCCAATCCGTCGCTGGTAGTATCCAGCCTGGAGAGACTCCGCTCTCGACCCTGCGGGTCTCGATGACGGATCAACACCGGCATGGATTCCGGGATGCGCAGGCGTCGGTCACGAATAATCGCCAGTCCCTTGAGGGTCTCACCGGGACGGTAGATGTCACGTTCTCCATACATAAACGCTTGATATCCCACCTTTGCGGGGGGCACCCCGGATACATCGAGTCCGGCGGTGCTGATGGCGTGTCGATCGAGGAGCAAAAAACTGTAGTCGCTGCCCCTGCTCACGGTGATCATGTAGGGCTTGTGTTTCGCGAGCTTTTCCTGCAGGTTCCGGCTCCTCCAACTCCCGCCGGTGTCGGTATACCCCGAGGCCAATACTTGCTGCTGGTCGCTAACGAGTTCCACCCGAGCTCGGGAAATCGGCCTCAGATCGGAAAACGAAGACACCCATACCAGATATTGGTTATCACTTTTTTTGACCACGACTCCGAGATCCGTGATCAAGAGCCAGCGGTAGGCGCCCCGATATTGTCCGGGCGGGAACAGCCCAATTCGATAGAGCCCCGGATCTTCATTCCTGACGTATCGATCAAGTTG
>JAPPFQ010000477.1 GCA_028875135.1 Acidobacteriota bacterium | reverse complement strand
GTTCTCCAGCGAGATGGTCTGGGCCCGCAGCACCTTCTTGGCGGTCATGGGAAAGAAGGACCCTGCCTTGACGGTGGCGTCGTTGGCGATGACCATGAAGTGACGCCCGCAGACCTTGGCGATCCCCGCAACCACGCCGGCCGCCGGGGCTCCACCCCACTCGGCGTACATCCCGTGGGCCGCGTAGGTCCCCAACTCCAGGAAGGGAGGCTCGGGATCGATGAGGTGCCGGATCCTCTCCCGGGCAGTCAGGCGGCCCTTGGCATGCTGTCTGCCTACAGCCTTGGCGCCCCCCCCCTGCCGGATCGCATCCTCGTCCCGGCGCATCCGGGCCACCAGCGCTTCCATGGCCCGTTGACGCCTCTGAAATCGAGGGTTGCGATGGTCGACCGCGCTTTGAAATACCTCGGTAGAATCTGCCATGGTCATGGGTCCCCGGCCAGGGGAGGGGTCCGCCAATGGGCTTGGAGGTAATCCGGTCCAGGCAATGCGGACGACTATTTCGTCCAACCTCCCGGGCGGCAAAGGAAACCGTCGCCCACCGGCTGCTCAGAGCAGGCTCATCTCCCTCTCCTTCAAGGCCTTGATCCGGTCTCGCAGGCGGGCGGCGGCCTCGAACTCGAAGTTGCGGGCCGCCTCTTTCATCTTGGCTTGCAGCTTGAGGATCTGGGTTTCGATTTCATCGGGAGAGGTCACTTCGTCGGCTTCCTGCTCCGGCGCCAGGTCCACGTAGTCCGCCTCGACCATGGCGACCAGGCTCATGTCCACCGGCTTCAAGATCGATTCCGGCGTGATCCCGTGTTTCCGGTTGTAGCGAAGCTGCTTTTCCCGCCGCCGGTTGGTCTCATCCAGGGCCTGCCTCATGGACTCCGTCATCTGATCCGCGTAGAGTATGGCCTGCCCCCTCAGGTGGCGGGCGGCTCTCCCGATGGTCTGGATGAGTGAATCGCGGGACCTCAGGAAGCCTTCCTTGTCGGCATCCAGGATGGCGACCAGCGACACTTCGGGAAGATCGAGCCCCTCGCGCAGCAGGTTGATTCCCACCAGCACGTCGAATTCTCCCAGCCGCAGGCCTCGCAGGATCTTGATCCGCTCCAGCGTATCGATTTCCGAATGCATGTAGCGGCAGCGGACGCCGACCTCGCGATAGTACTCGGCCAGATCCTCGGCCATGCGCTTGGTCAGGGTGGTCACCAGCACCCGTTCCCGCCGTTTTTCCCGCAGGCGAATCTCGTGAAGCAGGTCGTCCACCTGGGACCTGACGGGCCTCACCTCCACCGCGGGATCCACCAGCCCGGTGGGCCGAATGATCTGCTCCACCACCGCGCCGCTGGTCTTGGTCAGCTCGTAGGGACCGGGGGTGGCCGAGACGTAGATCACTTGATTGAGCCGCCGCTCGAATTCCTCGAACTTGAGGGGGCGGTTGTCCAGGGCCGAGGGCAGGCGAAACCCGAAGTCGACCAGGTTCTGCTTGCGGGAACGGTCCCCGGCATACATCCCTCGAACCTGGGGGACGGTCTGGTGGCTCTCGTCGATGAAGATCAGGTGGTCCTGCGGCAGGTAGTCCATCAAGGTCGGCGGCGGCTGGCCGGGGCGGCGGCCCGAGAGATGGCGGGAGTAGTTCTCGATGCCGTGGCAGAAGCCGATTTCCTTCATCATCTCCAGGTCGAACAGGGTCCGCTGCTGAAGTCGCTGGGCCTCTACCCACTTGTCTTCGGCTTCCAGGCGGGGACGCCACTCCTCCAACTCCTCCCCGATGGTCTCGATGGCCTTGAGCAAGGTGGGACGAGGCATGACGTAGTGGGACTTGGGATAGATGGGGAGTCGCTCGTAGGAGAAGCGGACTTCGCCGGTGAGCGGCTCGATCTGAAAAAGGGACTCGATTTCATCCCCGAACAACTCGATGCGGTAGGCCTGGTCGTCGTAGGCCGGAAAGACCTCGATGCGGTCCCCCCGAACCCGGAAGGTGCCCCGGCGAAAATCGTCGTCGCTGCGCTCGTACTGGATCTCCACCAGCTTCTTCAGGATCTGCTCCCTCCTGACCCGCTGTCCCTTGTCCAGAAAGAGCAGCATCCCGTAGTAGGCTTCCGGAGAACCGATGCCGTAGATGCAGCTCACGCTGGCCACAATGACGCAATCCCGGCGTTCGAACAGGGAGCGCGTGGCCGACATGCGCATCTTGTCGATCTCGTCGTTGATGGTGGCTTCTTTCTCGATATAGGTGTCGGTAGCCGCGATGTAGGCTTCGGGCTGATAGTAGTCGTAGTAGCTGACGAAGTACTCCACGGCGTTTCCCGGGAAAAAGGTGCGGAACTCCTGGCAGAGCTGGGCCGCCAGGGTCTTGTTGTGGGCCAGCACCAGGGCCGGCCGGTTCATCTGCTCGATGACCTTGGCCATGGTGTAGGTCTTCCCCGACCCGGTGACCCCGAGCAGCACCTGGTGCGGCTCGCCGTCATCCAGTCCGCGAACCAGGTCCCGGATCGCCTGGGCCTGATCGCCCTTCGGTTGATACTGGGTCACCCGGAAGGGCTGTTGAGTTTCCACCGGCAGCGCTCCATCCGCACCAAAATTCCCTGCTTGTTTACAGCCCGAGTTTATCACGCCTGCAATGGACTATTGCGGGGTGTGGCCGTGGCCTGGGGCGGTGTTTTTTTGGAGAAGCAGTGGGTTTCCGAACGGGTGCTTCTTATTCGCCGCATTCGCGTCTAGATTATATCTCTTGTAACAGTCTTATTATAAAAG
>JAPPFQ010000151.1 GCA_028875135.1 Acidobacteriota bacterium | reverse complement strand
GTGGGGCAGGAGCTGGACGGCTACACCCTGGTGCGCATCGAGACCGATCGGGTGGTCATGAAGGCCGGGGACCGGGAAGTCAGGGTCGGCATGGATCGTCGATCCGGGAGACCGAGGAGGGCGGCGCGGACCGCCAACCCGGCCCGGAACGCTCCGCCCAGCGCCACCGGCGTCGGCGCCGGGAGAAGTTCCGCCGGCAGGCGGCAGGCAACCGCCAGGGGCCGGGCGGCCCGCTCGGGGCGCCGGCAGCCGGAAAATCTCATGAACCTGCCGGTGGGGACGGTCAGGGACGGCAAGCGGCTGATCGAGCAGCAGACGCCCTTCGGCCCGGTCAGGGTCTGGCACGAGGACAAATCGAAATAGCCCGTTCCCCGGAAGCTCTCGAGCTCCGGGGCGGGCGGAGCCTGAGGAGTCACATCATGGTTCGAAACGCATCATCCGCAATGGGCCGGGGCCTGGCTCTGGCGCTGCTGATCGGTCTGGGAGTTCTGACGCCGCTGGAGGCCCTGTCTCAGGAAGACCCGGCCACCGGTTCGAGCCAGGCCTCGCCGGCCGAGGGTGAAGAGTCCAAGCCGGAGGTCAGGGAACCGGAACCCGAGTACGAGGAGATCCAGACGCCCTTCGGCGTCATCCGCCGGCCCAGGTCCCAAACCCGCTCCTCCGCTCCCCGGGCCGCACCCGAACCCGTCGAGACCCAGGCCGCCCCGCCCGCATCCGACGAGGCCGCCGCGCCCGCACCCGAGACGACCTCCGATCCGTCCGCTCCCGAGGCCCAACAGTCTCCCGGCGCAACCGGACCCAACAGCCGCTTCCGCTTCAACTGCGTGGACTGCGACCTGCTGGAGTTCGTGCGCAACATCGCCAACGAGCTCAAGCTGAACTACGTCGTCGAACCCAATGTGCAGGGAGTGGTCAACATCCTCACCTACGGCGAGATGAGACGCGGCGACCTCATGACGCTGCTCGAGACCGTCCTCGAGATCAACGGCGCCGCCATGGTCAAGACGGGGCCCGTCTACCGCATCCTTCCCGGCCCCAACGCCAAGCAGTTGCCCCTGGGCATCCGGCGCGACCCCACGGCCGCCGCCGCGCCCTCGGAGAACAGCCGGGTGCTTCAGATCCTGCCCGTCAACTTCGTGCCGGCCGCCGACATGGCCGAGCTGCTCACTCCCTTCCTCTCGCAGGGCGCCGACGTGACCTACCACCAGGCAGCCAACTTCCTCATCGTCACCGACACTCCCGCCAACATCGGCAAGCTGCTGGAGCTGGTCGGGATCTTCGACTCGGCGGTGTTCGGCGGCAAGCGCGTGCGCGTCTATGCCTTGGAGAACACCCGGGCCACCAACCTGGCCCTGGAGCTGGAGATCATCTTCGCCGGCTACGCCGGGACCGAGGAGTCTCCCATCCGCTTCCTTCCCATTCCCCGCCTGAACTCGCTTCTGGTGATCAGTCCCAATACCGGCGGATTCGAGGAGGTCGACCGCTGGATTGCCCGGCTGGACCAGGCGGGCCAGAACCGGGAGATCCGCAACTATTTCGTCAAGATCCAGAATGGCGACGCCACCTCCATTGCCGAGGTGTTGCTGAAAATCTATGGAGCGGGCACGCGGGAGAAGGAGCAGGATTTTCTCCCCTCCAACGGGGGCAGTCCGACCGAAATGCTGCAGGCCGCCGAGCCCGAGGACAGGACCGAAGAGATCGTCCAGGGAGAGATCAAGATCGTGGCCGACGAGCAGAACAACGCCCTCATCGTCCAGTGCAGCCCCCAGGACTTCGAGATCATCGAGGAGACCATCCGGGAACTGGACCGGGTGCCCCGCCAGGTCCTGATCAAGGTCAAGATCTACGAGGTGGTGCTCGACAACGAGCTCTCCATGGGCATCTCGGCCTTTCTGCAGGACCGCAACAAGCCGGCCGTCTCCAGCCCCTCGGTCACCACCGCCGGCTACGGAACCGCCGCCGGCGGGTCCGGGGCCCTCAACCTGGCCACCAGGGCCCTGATGGGCGACACCCGCGAGCTGGTGGCCTTCCTGAACGCCGAGGAGACCCGCAACCGCTCCCGCGTGCTTTCGGCCCCCAGCGTCATCGCCTCCGACAACATCGCCGCCAGCATCCAGGTGGGGTCTCAAATCCCTATACTGACTTCGCAAGGCGTGGTTCCCGGAGGAACCGGCAGCACCAGCCTCTTCTCTAACACCATCAGCAGCCGCAACACCGGGGTCATACTCAACGTCACTCCCAGAATCAACGCCGGGGGCTGGGTCACCCTGGCCGTGGAACAGGAAGTGAGCAGCCCCGGTCCTCCGCCCACGGCAGGCATCCAGTCTCCCAGCATCAACATGCGGTCGGTCGCCACCCAGGTGACCATCAAGAACGGGCAGACCATCGCCATCGGAGGCATCATTTCCGACACCAACGGCGTTTCCAGGAACGGGCTCCCCATCCTCAGCCGCATCCCGGGACTGGGGCTGCTGTTCGGAAACACCACCCGCAAGAAGAACCGCACCGAGCTCATCGCCCTCATCACCCCCCACGTCATCGAGGACATCGAGCAGGCCGCCGACCTCACCGAGGAGCTGAAATCCACCCTCAAGGGCTTGAAGAAGGAGTTGAGCCGGGACGAGGGGTGATTCCTCCCGGGAGCGCGGGCGTCCCGCCCCCCCCCCCCCCGCAAGCGGGGGGAGAGTAACCCGTGAAAGTCCGGCGGGAAGGAAAGGTTAAACACCACATACCCCCCGAGTAAAG
>JAPPFQ010000698.1 GCA_028875135.1 Acidobacteriota bacterium | reverse complement strand
AGAACCTGAAGACCGCCGGCGTGCAACAGGCGCACAAGGAGGACCGCATCGAATTTGTCTCCCTCACCCCCTGGCCCGGCCATTATGTCTGCGCCGAGGGACGCTATGTCGAGGGCGGCGGCGAGACCGGCGCCACGCGGCGCGCAGGCGTCTTCGTCGGGCCCGAGTTCGGCACCGTCGCGCGGCCGGATCTGGTCGCCGCCGCGCGCGAGGCCGCGGACGCCGGCTTCGACGTGCTGGTTGCCTGCGCCTTCAGCTACGACGCGCACGCGGCCGAGTTCGAGAAGCTCGGGCGTATTCCGGTGCTCAAGGCCCGCATGAACGCCGACCTCCACATGGCCGGCGACCTCAAGAACACCGGCAAGGGCAACCTCTTCGTCATCTTCGGAGAACCGGATATCGACATCCTCGATGCCGAAGAAAATCAAATCCAAGTCAAGGTCAACGGCGTGGACGTCTTCCACCCCAACACCGGCGAAATCCGTAGCGACAACGCCGACGGCATAGCCTGCTGGTTCGTCGACACCGACTACAACCAGGAAAGCTTCTTCGTCCGCCACGCCTACTTCCTGGGCGCCAACGACCCCTACAAATCCCTCAAGACCACCCTCAAAGCCGAGATCAACCAGGAAGCCTGGGAAACCCTCCACAGCGACACCTCCCGGCCCTTCCCCAGGCCCACCTCCGGCCGAATCGCCGTGAAGGTCATTAACCACTTGGGGGATGAGGTGATGAAAGTCTTTCGGGTGTGAGAGAGCGGACATCGACGATGAGAAATGACCCTATTGTGGCTGAGGTTCGCGCAATACGAGACGCACTTGCCGCCCAGTGCGGCCACGACATCAAGGAGATTTTCCAGAAACTACGGGAACAACAGACCAAGTCGGACCTGCAGTACGTGCGCTACCCCGCCCGTCGTGTGGCTCCAACCGAACGCGTGAAGGCACCCGGGCCAGATAAAATAACTCGATGAATCCATCAGATCACGCAGCCGATCATTGTGCCCCTGCAGCAAGCGAACCTCCGGTCGGATCGCCTTGAAGGTCATCAACCATCTCGGGGATGAAGTGATGAAGGTTTTCCGGGTTTGAACCCACACCTACGACTAGGAGAATGCCTTATGGCTAGGGGTGAACAAATCAAGGCACTGCTCAAGTCGCACCTTGAAGGCGATGATGATCGCTTCTTTGCCGTCGCCATGCAGGTGGCGGCCCATGAGGCCAAGCTGGGCCACGGCAAACTTGCCGAAGAGTTGCGCGCAATGGTCGACAAAGCAAAGGGCCAGATTGGGACGGTACGGCCTGTACCTATCGGCCGCCCACGTGGCGAACTGGCGAACCTCCTGGAGGCCTCATACCCAAAGGCGCGACTGAGCGAGATGATTCTCAGCGACGTACTAGCAGAGCAGATCGGTCGGGTTATACGGGAGCAACGTCATGCCGGGAGGATTGTGTCCTACGGGCTGTTGCCGAGGCGGAAGTTATTGTTGATAGGGCCTCCCGGCACTGGCAAGACTCTTACAGCTACAGTCTTGGCGGGAGAACTCCGCCTTCCTCTCTTTCAAGTCCGGCTTGACGGCCTCATCACCAAATTCATGGGGGAAACAGCCGCCAAGCTACGGCAAATTTTCGATGCGACGAATCGGAACCGGGGCCTATATTTTTTCGATGAGTTTGACGCCATTGGCTCCCAGCGTGGTCTCGCTAACGATGTGGGTGAGATACGTCGGGTACTGAATAGCTTCTTGCAGATGATCGAGCAAGATGATTCCCACAGTTTGGTGGTGGCGGCGACGAATCATCCGAGCATACTTGATCCCGCTCTTTTCCGTCGATTCGACGACGTCTTGCACTACGAGTTGCCCGACAGGTCCCAGATAGCCGCCCTACTTGAGAGGCGGCTTGCCGGATCGGTTGCCAAGGGCCTCCAGTGGAACAACCTAGCTGATTTGGCCCAAGGATTGAGCTACGCAGAGGTCACCCGTGCCGCCAACGAGGCCTTGAAGGACGCATTGATCCATGATCGAGGCAGAATCCGTGCAGAGGATGTTCGGTCCACAATCACCGAAATCAAGAGCGTTGCTGAGAGATTGTCCGCGCAAACAGAATAGGGAAGAGGTAAGGACATCACATGGCGGAAACCAAGCCGGGCCAGCTTCGGCACTTCATTCTTGAGGGAATCACCGAGACAGAGGCATACCGGTACTCGGGAGGTGGTGGGCCGGGTTCTTCGATCCCCGAACGGGACCGTACACAGCATAGTAGAGCGCTGCTAGGCCAGATTGAAGAGTGTCGAATCGCTGCGGAAGCGGCCATAGATAACCAGAGGAGCGTGGGGCTTGAAGACCGCCTGGGCCTCCAGGTCGAATTTGAGAGTTTCCCTGATGTCGAGTTCGCCTTTGAAAGTTTGGCGAGAGAACGTCAGGGAATCGAGCTACTGAACGTCCGTCACGATGAAATTCGAACCTTTGCTACCGTTTTTGTCCCCGATGGCAAGCTAGGACATTTCGAACGCCTCATTCGCGACTATTTGGAGCAGAAGCGGGACAGCGCTGGGCGGCCTCGTGACAACAGGCGTTTGATCGACGCAATCCGGCAGATCCGAGCGGCGGGCATCCGGGCACTTTGGACTGACGATGAAGAGCTGTTTCCGACCGCCGAGGAGGGTCCGTTGTGGTGGGAGGTATGGTTGCGGCGGCGAGCTCGTTCATCCGACAACACCGCGTCGGATCGATTCATGCCCCCAGACTC
>JAPPFQ010000354.1 GCA_028875135.1 Acidobacteriota bacterium | reverse complement strand
AACCGACAGGGGAGTGGCCGGATTCAAAACCACTCCGGTCGACAATCCGAGGGAGCGAATCCGGTTCAAGGTCCGATCCAGGTGAGCGCAGGCTTCGGCATGAACCGAGATCCAGTTGGCGCCCGCATCGGCGAAGGCCTCGATGTAGGCGTCCGGGTTCTCGATCATCAGGTGGACATCCAGGGGAAGCCGGGTAATCTTCCGGATGGAGGCCACTACGGGTGGACCGAAGGTAATGTTGGGCACAAAGTGCCCGTCCATGACATCCAGGTGGAGAAGATGGGCGCCGGCATCTTCCACGGTCCGCACCTGCTCACCCAGAGCGGCGAAATCCGCGGCCAGAATGGAAGGAGCGATTTGAATCATCGGAATTAGCGGGCCACCTCGAAATCGACCGTGCCTGCTTCCAGGACGATGTCGCCGGCCGCCGGATTGTGTTCCAGCACCGTTCCCGCGGCCAATCCGGGAAGGCTCTGGTAGTGGACATCTCCCAACTCGATGTCCCACATCGCCAGGGTTCGGGAGACCTCCCCCAGCCGCTTGCCCACCAGGTCGGGCATCAGGTAAGCCACCCTGGCCGGGCCGGCCGAGATCAGCAAGTTGACCGCGGGCGATCCGCTCTCCTGCTTCCCGGGCAGGGGAAACTGGGACAGCACCAGGTCTTTTTGGGTGCTGCCGGAGCTGATGGTCGCGGTGAATCCGGGCGTGAGCCCCCTCTGCAGGAGCTGATAGCGTCCGGCCCTCAGCGTCTTCCCACGCAGGTCAGGCACCTGGATGCGCCGCGGCCCCAAGCTGACCAGCACTTTGACGGTTCCCTGGCTCTTGAGGCGGCTTCCCTCCGGCGGATTCTGAGTAATGATTCCGTCCGGGGGCACGTGGTCGTCGAAGCGCTGTCCTCTCACTTTGAGGACCAACTGCGCACTCGAAATCCGTCGACCCGCCTCCTCCAGGGAGCGACCCACCACACCCGGAACCGTGACTTCAGTGCCTCGAATGGCCAGACGCATGGCCGTCAAGCAACTCAGCAAGGCAGCGCTGATCAGCACGCCGCCCAGGAATAGCATCCTCAGAAAACCGACCAGCTTTCTACGGCCCCGGCGCATCGGCTGACGATCACGGTCGAACACGGCGGAAATTTACCACAGCCACGACCGGGCTTCAACACGGCCCGACACCTCGCGGCTGACCGCCAATGACCGATGCGTGGCTCAGGGTGGTTTTGAAGCAGGCGCCACACCGATGTCTCCAGACCTTTGTTGGTCGTGGAGCTGATATTTACTATTTTTTGAACATCGATGCACAGGATGCACAGGATCAACAGGATGAAAGGGTGCCGCTCAGGGTGTTGACCGGCGAGATGATCCAACGCGGGGTTGCGGATGCCCAGGACTACCGGCCAGCCATTTCCTGAAAAGATCCTGTGCATCGATGTTAACTCTTCATTCAAATGATGCCAGGAATCGCACGACGCGGGACTCCCCAAGACAATCCTGTATATCCTGTTCATCCATGTTGATTTACTGGAAAAAATCAGGGTAAGCTGCGACTCTGTTTCGGACCTGCTGCGCCGTGCCAGGCTGGCCCTCTCGCCGGCTCCGGCGGCCGCCTGCCGCCCGGGAGAATAACTCATATGGGAAAGAAAAACGGCCTCATGGTCGGGATCGACCTCGGGGGGACCAGCATGACGGCGGTGGCGCTGGATGGACGGGGCCGCATCCTGGCCTCCAGGAAGAGGTCCACGTGTCCCGACCTGGGTCCAGAGGGTGTCACCCGGAGAATCGCGGCAACCGTCCGCAAGGTCCTGAATGACCTGGGAACGAAATCGAATCGGGTTCAGGGCGTCGGGATCGGAGCTCCGGGGACCGTGGATCCCGAAAAGGGAGTGGTGCTCTATGCCCCAAACCTGAGTTGGCAGGACCATCCCCTGGCGAAAATGCTCGGCCGGCTCCTGAGCCTGCCGGTGACACTCGACAACGACGTCAACGCAGGCGCGGTCGGCGAGCATGCCCTCGGTGCCGGACAAGGCGCCGGAAACCTGGTGGCGATTTTCGTCGGAACCGGCATCGGCGGCGGCGTCATTCTGAACAACCGGCTCTACCACGGAAGCCATGGCGGGGCCGGAGAGGTGGGTCACATCAAGATCCTGGCCGACGGGCCACTTTGCGGGTGCGGGCGCAAGGGCTGCGCCGAGGGGTTGGCCAGCCGCACGGCCATGGAGCGCGACATGCGACCAGCCGGGTGATTCAAGAAGCTCTGCGGGAGGGAGATCCCCTCATGCGGGAAATACTGCAACGGGCCCAGCACTGCCTGGGGCTCCTGGTCGCAAGCCTGGTCAACCTGCTGGACCCGGATTGCGTGGTGATTGGCGGCGGCATCGCGGATCGGCTGAAGGACGAGTTCCTGGAGCCGATTCGGGAGACGGCCACCCGGCACATCCTCAGGGCGCCGCACCTGGAACCGGTCAGAATCGCGCCCTCCCGGCTGGGCGACTACGCCGGTTCCGTCGGCGCCGCCGTGATTGCCTGGAACAGGCTGGCACGGATCAATCCGGTTGATTTGAAACAAACGATGCAAGAGTGATCCACGAAGGGACACGAAGGACCACCAAGCGTGACGGCTCCGCCGCATTGTCCGGGCTGCGGCCCGGCAAGTCGGCACGCGCCCCCACGGGAGCGTGAGGAATGGGAGCAGGCCTACCCGGGAGCGCGGGCGTCCCGCCCGCCCCACTCCGGGCGCAGCCCGGCCCCACTC
>JAPPFQ010000262.1 GCA_028875135.1 Acidobacteriota bacterium | reverse complement strand
GGTCAACAGGGTGACCGCCAGAACCAGCGGGCGCTTCGGCTCGGCCGGAGCCGATTTCAGGGCGGCCATCACCGCCGACAACATCGCGGAACCCCCGCCGGCGTGAACGGTGATCATGGACACGCCCATTGCCCGGGCGGCCAGGGCGGCTTTGGCGGCCGTATTGGGAATATCGTGGAACTTCAGGTCCAGGAACACTCGCTCACCCATCCGCAGGATCCCGGCCACCACGGGTGGCCCTGCCGAGGTGAACAGTTGACTGCCAACCTTGAACAACCCCACCCGGCCGCGCAACTGCCGCACCAGTCCCAGACCCTCGTCGGGAGAGTCGACGTCCAGGGCAACAATGATGCGATCTTCGTTCTTCATCCCTCCCCAGACCATTCAGTCGACTCGTAGCCGGCCGATCACCGAGCCGATGGAGGGGAAACCCTTGCGCCGGCAGAAAGCCGCAAGCCCCCGTATCACCTTCAGCGGAGCCTGTGGATCCACAAAGTTGGCCGTCCCCACCTGCACGGCCTTGGCTCCCACAATCAGATACTCCAGCGCGTCCTCGGCCGTCCGGATCCCGCCAATGGCCACAACCGGGATCCCTACCGTCCGCACGACCTCGTAAACCATTCTCAAGGCCACCGGCTTGATCGCCGGCCCGGAGAGGCCTCCAGTGACGTTTCCCAGCCGCGGGCGGAAGCTCTCCACGTCCACCGACATGCCCGTCAGGGTGTTGACCAGGCTGAGCGCGTCCGCGCCTCCGTCTTCGGCAGCCCTGGCCACCTCCCTGATGTCGGTCACGTTGGGAGACAGCTTCACCAGCACCGGACGGCGAGCCCGCAGCTTGACGGCCTCGACCACCTCCCGGGTAGCCCCCGGATCGGAGCCGTACATCAGTCCCCCCGACTTCACGTTGGGGCAGGAGATGTTGAGCTCATAACCAGCCAGGCCTTCCGACTCGTTCAACACCTCCACCACCTGCACGTACTCGTCGGTGGTGAATCCAAAGACGTTGGCAAAAACGCAGGTCCGATAGTCACGGAGCAAGGGCAGCTTGCTGGATACGAACTCGCCCACCCCCACGTTCTGCAGACCCACGGCGTTCATCATTCCCATGGCCGTACCGTGCAGCCGCGGACCCTCGGCGCCTGCCATCGGTTTCGCGGACAGACCCTTGACAACAATGCCCCCCAACCGGTTCAAGTCCACCAACCGGCTGAACTCCTCACCGTAACCAAAGGTACCGCTTGCGGTCATCACCGGATTCTTCAACCTGATGCCCGCGAATTCGGTTCTCAGATCAACCATGGCCGGTGTTCCGTCTCAGGACATCTCTAACCGAACGAACGCTTGCCGCGGGATTGGAACAGAAGTTCCAGCGCTTCTTCGAGTAGCGCTTGAGAGGTCGTGTCCTCTTCGACGGCAATGAGTCGAAGCTGCTTCACCGTTTCCGGAGGGAAGTGTCCCCCGATGTGCCTCGTCCCCTGGCGCGGTCGGCCACGCCCGCTCCGCGTCCCCTTGGGTTTCAAGGCAGTGGCGAATTTGTTAGCCATCCGGAAAGCCTCCATTTGCTCACACTTGACCTAACCGACTCTGAACGAACTGGTGCAGCCGGTCCATCTCCGCGGCCGCCTTGCCCTTGGGATCGAACTCCTGGGCCACCTGCCCCGTGATCAGCGAGCGGGCAAAGGCGACCCGGTTGCCCAATCGAACCGGACAGATCTCCACCCCCAGCCCCTGCAGCGCCTCCACCGCCTGGTCGGCGTCGTGACCCACCGGGGCTATCGCGTTGAGCACCAAGCAGATCGGCTTATGTGCGGTACGAAGAAAATCCAGGCTGTTGTTGAGGGCGTCCAGGTCCAGGATCGCCGGCCGGCAGGGAATCAGCACCAGGTCGGACAGCCTGGCCGCCTCCAGCGCCGAGCCGTCCGAATGGGGAGCCGTATCCAGGTAGAGCATCTCGCCCCCGATGATGGCCACCCGGGTCACTTCCCGGCGCAGCCTGCTGGCATGGGCCGACAGCACCACCGGCACCTCGGTCTCCCGCCGGTCGGCCCAGTTGGCCGCCGAGGCCTGCGGATCCAGGTCGATGACAGCCGTGTTCCGCCCCGACAGCGCTGCAGCCACCGCCAGGTGCAGCGCCATGGTCGTCTTGCCGGCCCCGCCCTTTTGGCTGATCACAGAAACAGTCTTCATCCTTCCCCCTGCTCGGTCCCGGCTTTCGCCCGACCACCGCCGCTCCCTACGGGCCCAACGGCTTGCCGGGTTCGTCCATTCCCATCTTTGAACACCTACTTCTGTACAATCGTACTAATGTGTACCTCTGCAGTCAAGACCCATGCCATCGGTCCACGCCCCGAATGCGCCGGTGGTGGCCGGCTCCCAACGGGCCGGTCTGCTTGCCGGGGAGTCCGAATGAAATAATCGTACATGTATATTTGTATATTCCTACCGATATGTACCCTTGTCTGAAACAAACGCCAGCGCCTGGTGGCTGGAAATCGGTTCAAAGTCGAGCAGGGGCAAATTTTTGATTCACATCGATGCACAGGATGCACAGGATTTTTTCAGGAAAAGGCCGGCTTCCAATGCCGCGAATCCGCAAATCCGCATCGGAGGAGGCCCACCCGGGAGCGCGGGCGTCCCGCCCGCATTTGTCTCCGCACAGCCTCCCGCATCTCCTCCACCCCGCTCGATCGGCAAACACGCCACCGATCTGCTTCGCCCAAATCTATGCCGTTCCCGCCGCCAGGGTGGCCGGCTGCCAC
>JAPPFQ010000070.1 GCA_028875135.1 Acidobacteriota bacterium | reverse complement strand
CGATCCCGCCGGAGAAGCGGCCGTTCCAGGTGAGCTTGTGCCTGGTTCCGGCATCATGGTCAAGCTTCCACACCGTTCCGTTGGGCGTGTTGGTTTCGGCCGCGTTGGTAAAGAAGTTGTTCCGCAGGAATGGGCCCACGCTGGTGTTGGGAAGGGGATAATAGGCCAGGGCTTTCAGGGCGACCGGGTCCAGCCGGTGGGCCGGAATACGGTTCCCCGGAAAGGGGTCGCGCATGTACTGCAGATTGGACAAGGACACCGGTTGGCCGGGATCGTAGTCGGGATTGGGCCGGGTGGTGGCCGGGTCGTAGATCAGGACCGGGCGACCGGCGTTGTCGACCAGGTCGGAAAAGTCTCCCGAACGCTGCAGTGGCGTTAGAACGTCTCCCAAAAAGGGCCGCGAGATCCTTTCGCGGGTGCCTTCGTAGACGATGGAGAAGAAGGTCTGCCCCCTGCCGTCGTAGAGCCCTGGAACCGTGACCGGTCCGGTCAGGTTGAAACCGAACTGATTCCGCCGCAATACCGACTTGGTCCCATTGGCCTGCCGGACCTCATGGGGCAGGGCATCCAGCGCGTCGTTGCGAAAGTAGTAGTAGAGGTTGCCGCGGTAGTCCCGCGAGATGCGCCGGGAACCGTTGCCCGTCTCGCCGCCGGGGTAATCCAGCGTGATTCGTTGAATCTGGGCCCGGTATTCCCGAATGGCCTTCCGCAGTTCGACGGGAACGGCTGGAGCCGGGGATGCGGCCCCCACGGGCTGGAGGGGACCCAGTCCGGCAATGGTCCGCGGAGCGGAGGTTGCGGCGGCAGGTTGCGCCACGGCTTTTTTCTCCTCTCCCAGAACGGCCGCAGGGAAAGAGGCCAGGCACAGGAAAACCAGGGGGAGAAGAACCCCTGGAGTCCGCATTCGAGGTCGATTGAGGTTTCTGAAATTCAAGATAAAGCCAACTCGTTTCTGCACACAGTTCTCCACCAAACAGGCTAGTATCGGCCAACTAGCATCGGATTGTCAATAGTTTAGCGGGAATTCAGTCCAACCTGCCGGCTCGGGGGCAATCGTCGGGGGCTGAGGTTGTGGGCGAGGGGACGCCGCCCGCACCACCAAGAGTCACTCCCGCCACGCCGCGATTGCCCCCCTCCGGCTCGACCGCAGGCTTCGCCTGTCGCCGACTCCCCTCAAGGGGGGAGTGCTACTTGAGCGCTGAACCAGGCTCCTTGCCTGATTCCTGGGCGCGATGTAAACCATGTTCCCGGTTTTTGGCGTCCCGGCCTTGGCCCGGGAATAATCGATAGAAGTTCCTGTCCCACCGCAGCATTGTGGGTCAGGTGAGAGCTGCGAAGCTGCGGTTGACGTGGGTTTCCCACGGAAACGCCCCTTACAGGCCATCCTTATAGAGCTGCGTAGCAGCGGCTCAGGGTAGCCCCGGGTGACAACCCGGGGTCGTTTCGGTTGCGCGCCAACCCAGCCGCGAACGCGGCGAATAGAAAGCACCCTTCCCGAACCCTCAATCGTTTCCAACTGCGCAATCCCCCTCGTGGATTTCATTCATTGGACCTTGTTTCCTCGGTCAGCCCCCCCCCGACCGGAGCTTTTTCACAAGGGACCGGTTGGCAGGAGGGAAGCGGTAGTTCCCGAGCTCATCGGGCCTCACCCATGCGAAGCGCTGGCATCCCAAAGCCTGGATATCGCCGCCGCCGTAGCGGCATTTGAAGAAATTCAGGCAAACCGTTTTCTCCGGATAGTCGTATTCGATCGTTTCCAGCAGCTCTCCTACGATCACCCGAATATTGAGTTCCTCCCGCAGCTCCCGGACCAGGCATTCCCGCAAGGATTCTCCGGGCTTGCGCTTGCCCCCGGGAAACTCCCACATCCCCGCGAGATGCGACTGGGGCAGCCGCTGGGTAATGAGCAGGCATCCCTCTCGGATGAGGACGGCGGCGGCGACTTCGATAGTGGGTTTCATGGGGCGGAGCGACTTGGGGCGGGTTCCCCTATGCTCTTCAGAGGCGATGGTTTGAGGCAAAACGAACCTTGACCGGAACCCCAGTTTGTGATAATTTTCTCATGCTTTTTCGGCTTCCTGTGGCAGCCGTAAAACGGACTCGGAATCTGGTATGTTCCCGGGCGTTGCCGGGATGAGGTCGCGAATCGCTGAAATATGGAATTGGTGCAGCCAGATCTGTCGGTGCTAGTGGTTATTCTGCTCGTCCTGTCCCTCTATTTCATCTTAAAACGATCATTTTTCGATCCCATTAACAAGATATTGGAGGATCGGGAGGCGGCGATTCATGGTGCGCAGCGAAAAGCCAACGACAAGCTTGGCCAATTCGAGGAGAAGTCTCGCATTTATCAAGACCAATTGAACGCTGCCCGCCAGAAGATCTACCGCCAACAGGAGACCCTTCGCTCGGAAGCCCTCAACCAGAGAGCCGGAATTCTGGCCAGGGGGCGTCAAGAGGCCGAGGGACTCGTCCAGTCTACCCGAGACGAACTGCAAAACCAGGTTGCTTCCGCCAGGAACGACCTGGAATCCGACTTGACCAAATTCGCAGATGGAATCGTTAAGGCGATCCTGCGCTAGGTTTTCCTCGCCGGGATCTTTTCTCATCGCTCTGACAGGGGTGTCGCTTGCTTTGTGTCTGGTTCTGCCGGTGCCCGGGGTAGAGGCATCAGGCGGCGACGCGGCCGCGGCGGCGGGCGACGATCACGGCAGCCCTCTTTCGATCGTCTGGAAGTGGGGGAACTTCATACTCCTCTTCGGGG
>JAPPFQ010000304.1 GCA_028875135.1 Acidobacteriota bacterium | reverse complement strand
GACACCGCCACCAACAAATCAGGCGACTGCTAATCGGTGTCGCCCACCGCGACGATGGCGCAGCTGGCCGTGCGCAAAGCCGTCGCAAAACCCCCACCGACCGCTCCTACAAGACCCCCACCACGACCACGACGATTTCGGCCGAGCAGTACCGGCACGCCCTCCGACTCAATCCCGGCAACGCCGCCGCCCACAATGGCCTGGGACTGATCCTGAAGGAGCGGAAACAGGTCGAGGCGGCGCTGGAACACTTTCGGCTGGCCGTGCGCAGCGACCTTCTTTCGGCGGAAGCCCATGCCAATTCAGGAACGGTCTTCTTGCAGGAAGGCCAGGCGGAAGAGGCCAGCCGGGAGTTTCATCGTGCTCTGCAGATCGAACCCGACAACCCCGGGGTCTACCGCTCGCTGGGGGTGGCTCAGGCGGGGTTGGACCGCCACCGGCAGGCCGTCGGCACCTTCCGGCAGAGCGTTTCCCTCAAGCCGGATGATGCCGAAGTCCATTACAACCTGGGTCTGTCCCAGAATGAACTGGGCCGGCGGGAGGAGGCCATCCAGGCCTTCCAAAAAGCCATCGAACTCAGGCCGGACTATGCCGAAGCTCATTCCAGCCTGGGGGTGACCCATGGCCAACTGGGACGCTTGCCGGATGCGGTGGAGGCCTTTCGGCAGGCGGTCGAGATCGATCCCGAATACGGCGAGGCCTGGTCCAACCTGGGTCTGGTCCTGGGCCAACAGGGGCAATGGCGGGAGGCCGCCGCGGCCCTGGCTCAAGTGGTCCGCATCGATCCGGAGGACGTCCAAACCGGTCTGAAACTGGGTCTGGCCTACGGTCAAGCAGGAGAATTCCAGCAAGCGGTAGAGGCCTTTCAGAAGGCCATCGAAGTCAAGCCCGACTTTGCCGAAGCCTGGTCCAACCTGGGGGCTGCCTATGGCCAACTGGGCCGGCGCCAGGAAGCCAGTGAAGCCCTCAAGGAAGTCGTGCGCCTGCAGCCCGATTCACTGCAGGCTCACCTTCGTCTTGGAACCGCCTACGTGCAAACGGGGCAATTGCGGGAAGCCGTCCGGGCCTTTCAAGGGGCCACCCGCATCAAGCCCGACCTTGTCCAACTGCACCAGTTCATTGGGGAAGCCCACGCCCAGTTGGGACAGCCGCGCCAAGCCATCTCCGCCTTCAGACAGGTTCTTCGTTTTCAGCCTGATAACGCCGAGGCGCTCTTTCAGCTCGGACTGGCCCATCTGGCGCTGGGAGACAGGGCCTCCGCCCTGGAGCATTACGGCAAGCTGAGGGATCTGGATGAAGCCAAGGCGGCAGAGTTGATGGAGCAGATCAACCGGCAATCGGCTCCCTGATCAACGCACCAGGCGGGAGTTGGGGAACTGGTTGTGCCAGCCGAACCAGAAAGCCCGATGGGCGGGAAGCCGCAGGCGTTTCTCTCCGGCTTGGTTGGTGAGGGCCTCCTCGCCGACCGTCCAGGATTGCCTGTGGCTGTCGGTCAGCCTGGCCTCGCGGTTCCAGCGGGTGAAGGTCACTCCGGTGGCGTCGTAGACCCGGTTGGCGCCCGAACGGTCGGTCAGGATGACGATCGACTGCGAGCCGACCCGATCGTGGTGGAGCGGGTTCTCTCGCAGGAAGTCGGTGTCATAGGCCACCGCCTCTCCCTCCAGCAGCAAGGCCACCACCTCCTGTTTGTTGCTGAGCCTGCTGTCCCGAAAGCGCACCGGAAACATTAATTCCTGAGTTGCGAAATAGGCGCGGTAGGCCACGCCCTCGCCATAGTCCCTCCGGTGGCCGGTTTCCAGGGAGAGCACCTTGGTTCGGGGGTGGCTTTTTCTCCAGGCGCTCCAGGTGGTGGTCACGATGGGAAGGCGTTTGAGCTTCAGTTCCGACCCTACCAGCTTGCCGGTGACGGGAACTCCTTCCAGGGCCGACCAGAGCGAGCGGGTCTGACGGTCGTACATGAGCTTGTTGGAGCGGAAGAGAAAACCGCTGGTCCCGAAGTCGAACTGCCGTTTGCCGATCCGCTGGTCGTAGAGAACGGCTGACCCGCAAAGGGTACAGTAGGCGCAGGTCACATCCATGCCGCCGACGGTGTCGTTGAACAGCTCGTGCCAGGCCAGAATGCGCTTGGGATAGGCTTTGGCTTCCCCGTTGAGGTATACCCCGAATATCACGTCGGTCCCCTCCAGATAGGCAGCTTCTCCGGCCTCGATGAACCTGGGATTCTCCAGAGGGGGAATGCCGTCCACCTTGACCCCGCCCCACACGATCTCGTCCAGGCGGATGGTGTGCTTCATGCCCGGATAGAACCACCAGTAAAACCGTTCGTCGATGGGGGCGTGGATTTCGGCCTTGAAGGCCGGGTAAAAGGGGTGCATTTCGAAATCCTGCTCCCAGAGCCACTCCATAATGCCGTAGAGATCCCGATCCACATCCTGGCCGGTCTTTCTCTCCAGCAGGTCCCACAACTTGCCTGCAGGGGTCTCGTCGTCGAACAGGAGTTCCTGGCGCGGGGCGAAAAAACGCAGCGTTTCCACCACCATCGGAGCCAGTCCCATCTCCCATTCGGCCTCGAAGGCTTCCAGGGCCCCGTCCTTCTGGTCCAGGAAGTCGAACAGGTGCTGCACCACCTGCTTCTGGCGCTCTGTTCCTTGGAGAGTTGCCCCCGCGGGCGGGGTCGCGGAGGCTCCGGCCAGGTTTAGACCGAGCAGGACAGCCAACACTACCGAGATGAGGGCTTTTGCCGACATGCTTGCTCCGAAGCGACGA
>JAPPFQ010000594.1 GCA_028875135.1 Acidobacteriota bacterium | reverse complement strand
TGACGATGTTCTACTCTTTTTGTGTTTTTGTGCCTATTGTGGCCATTCCCGGCAACGATCCCGCTACCGAATCCTGCAAACGCCTTCCACGCACTAAGCACCTTGTCGGTTTTGGTGCAGTCCTTCCAATAAGCGCCGTCAGATCATCAGGCGCTTGCCTGTTCCCGAAACCCTCTGCCGACAACTCTCCACTCTCAACTCTCGTTCATCATTCATCATTCATCATTCCCCACTCCCCACTCTTCACTCTCCACTGCCGTCACGAAATACGTCCCCCATCGACTGGCCGGCGTAGCCGGTCATCTCCAGGTATCCCCGGCCTGTTACCGGCTCGTTGCCGCGAGTGCCGGTCACCACCACCGCGCCCTCCCAGTAGGTGACCCGGGTGGAGCGCGGCGTGCGCAGCTCCTGGTCCGGTTGGGCGGCGGTCACCGTCAGACTGAGTCTCTGGCCGGGAAGGCTCAGGCGCCATTGGATCGGATAGCGGGCTCCGCTGTGGGGAGACTGCCAGGTCCTCACCGCTTCCATGGTGAAGTCGGACCTGCCCAAGGCGCGGGATTGTCCGGAGGCCTCCAGCAGCGTCCCGCCGGAATGGGGATCGAGCCGGGCGTCGGACCGCCGCAGTTGGAACAGCATCAGATCCTGGCCGCTGTCCAACTGGAGGGCGAACCAGTCCCACCCGATCTGTTCCGGCTCCAGAAAGCTGGTGCCGAACTCGTGGTCCATCCAGCTCAGTCCGCCGACTTCGAATTCCCGGCCGTCAATCCGGATTCGGCCGCGCGTGGGCATGCGCGTCAGAGAATAGTAGTGAGAGGCGTTCCCCTCCTGCGACCCCTTCCGGCTGAGTCCGGCCTGCCCGTGCAGGAGAGGTTTCCGGCCCGGTTCCAGTTCCAGGTCGATCCCGAAGTCCTCCTCGCGGGCCCGGAGCCGGTGGCGGCCGTCGCTGTCGAGCCCGGCTTCCCAGCTCACGTTCCAGACTCGGTAGGTTTCGGTAGAAGCCCCGGCCCATCCCGGCCCGGCCCGGTTCAACCGTTCGGCAAAGCGGAATCCGCCGGTCTCCAGGTCGCTGAGAGCCAGGTGAGCCATGAAGAGGTCTTGCACCGCCCAGCGGGAAGGGTTTTCCGGCCGGTTCCGGACTCCCACCCGAAAAAACGTGAGCTGGAAGCCGAACCGCCTCGAGCCACTGTCCGCCAGGTTTCCGGTGTAGTACCACCACTCGATCCGGTACTCGGGGTGGCTGGCGTGGTCGCGGGGAAACTGCAGGGGGTAGCCGGGCCGAGCCTGCCGCCAGGCCTGCGTCCAGCCCGTTGCCGCCAGCAGGCAGGGAATCAGGGCCGCGGCCAGCAGGAAACGGGGCCGCCACGCCGTCAGGACCGCGGGTTTCACCAAGCGATGAAGACCATTGTCGAGCCGGCGACCCGACTTGAATTGCCGATCGTCCCGGCGGCGCACCAAGAACACGGTTCCCTTTCCTTGACTCTCAGGCTTCCCGGGCGGGCGGCATCCGGCCGGCACGGTAGGCGGGATAGATGCCCGAGAGGGTGGTGGCCAGCAGGATCAGCAGCGACGACTGCAGCAGGAAGCCCGCGGGCAGGTGAAACTGGATGGTCCAGCCGAAGCTCTGGACGTTGATCACGAAGACCAGGATCAGGGAGAGCAGGATCCCGGCCACCACTCCCAGACCCTGGCTCACCGCACCCAACAGCGCCGCCTCGACGATCACCATCTTCCGGATTTGCCGCTGCTCGGCTCCGGCCCAGCGCAGCAGGGCCAGCTCCGGTTTGCGGTCCAGTATCAGGGTGACCAGGGTGGTCGCCACCCCCAGAATGGCCACGGCCACGGCGATGATCTCCAGAGCATAGGTAATGGTAAAGGTGTTGTCGAAAATTCTCAGGACTTCAGTTTTCAGGGAAGCGTTGGTATGCATGAAAACACGCGATTCGGGCGGGAGTCCCGCAAGGATTTCCGAGCGGACCCGATCCGGGTCGAGGCCCTGCTTCAGATAGACCGCCAGGCTGCGAGGAGGGAGGTCTCCGAAATATTTCCGGAAGGTGCTCCGGTCCAGGACCACGATCCCCTGATCGCTCGAGTAGTCGTAGTAGACGGCGGCGACTCCAAAGGAACGCCGCCCCCGGGGCGTGTTGAGCACCAGCCGGTCTCCCACCGCCTTCCGGTGCCGGAGCGCAAAGCTTTCCGAAACCACGGCCGCATCCTCGCCGATGGCCGCTCTCATAGCCGATCGCCCCTGGCGCGGAGCTTTGAAGAGCAGCCCTGAACGGTTCATGTGCACCTCAAAGTCACCTGATCCCAGCAACACCCTGCGGCCCTGGTAGTCGATGTTGAAACTGGTGAAGGGGTCGACGGCGGCCACCTGGGGGTTTGTGGATATCAGCCGCACCACTTCGGGAGAGAGGGTCGACTCCGAATAGACGTTGGAACGTGTGGCCGGGGCCACAAAGAGATCGGCTCTCAGCGTCTGCTCGACCCAGTACCGGACCGTCTCCCGAAAGCTGCCGATCATGATGGTGATGGCCGTGACCATGGAAAGGCTCACGACCAGGGCCGCCACAGAGATCGAAATGCGGGGGATGGATCCGCTGAGGTTGGCGTTGGCCAGCAGGGCCTCCACCCCCGCCCACCGCCTGGTAAGCCGGGAACCCACCCGCCCTGAGACATGCAGCACCGCCGGAACCAGGAAGGCCACCGCAAATACGGTAGACAGGCAGGCCGCGTAGCCGAAAAGGGGAAGGCCGTCGACCGAGTCCAGGC
>JAPPFQ010000602.1 GCA_028875135.1 Acidobacteriota bacterium | reverse complement strand
TTCCGCCGGTACCTCCAGGCGAGCGGACTCGCCACGCAGGTGACGGCGGCTCTCATCACCGCCAACGCGATCAACGCCGGCGCCAACTGGCTGCTCGTCTTCGGCAACCTGGGTCTGCCCGCGCTGGGGGTCGATGGCGCGGGCTGGGCCACCTGCATCTCCCGCCTCTACATGGCGCTCGGCCTGGGGGTGCTCATCTTCCGCTACCATCGCCGGCAGCGGACACCCCTGCTGCGGGTCTCATTCAAGCCCGACCTGGACCGAATGCGACGCCTGGTTAACCTGGGCCTTCCGGCATCGCTGCAGACCACCCTGGAGGTCGGGGTCTTCGCCGCCGTGACCTCGCTGGCGGGAAAGCTGGAGCCGGCGGCGGTAGCCGCCCACCAGATCGCGCTGAACGCCGCCGGTTTTGTGTTCATGGTTCCGCTGGGTGTCTCCTCGGCCGGAGCGGTGCGGGTGGGCCGGGAAATCGGCCGGGGAGACCCGCAGCGGGCGGCCGATTCAGGGTGGATGGCCCTGCTGCTGGGAAGCGGCTTCATGCTGCTGTCCGGTCTGCTCTTTGTCCTGTTGCCCGAAGGAATCATGCGTCTCTTTACCGTGGACGCGCAGGTGATCGCCATCGGAACGCCCCTGCTGCTGATCGCCGCGGCCTTCATGTTTTTCGACGGCATCCAGGTGGTGGCTACCGGGAATCTGAGAGGCGCCGCCGACACCAGGACGCCCATGGTAGTTAATCTGATCGGGCACTGGCCGTTCGGCATGGTGCTGGGCTATTGGCTCTGTTTCCATTTGAATTGGGGGGTCCAGGGCTTGTGGGTCGGTCTGTCGGCCGGGCTGATCGGCATTGGCGCGGTGCTGCTGGGGGTCTGGACCCGCAAGTCCAGAGAGCTCAGCGAGGGCCGCACGACCTCGCTGCAGTGACACCGCTCCGGCACAGGGGCAGTCTCCAAAAGCGGTGGCGGCTACCGTTGGACAGGCGATACACTAGAAGGAAGGAGGATCCCCGATGCGCGCAACTGCATGGCTTGGATTGGCCCTGCTGGTCCTGACCCCCGTCAGCACGGGACAGGCCGGGGCAACCGAGCCGCAGACGGAGGTGAAGCCCGGCCGTTCCAACCCGAACATTCCCTCTGGCATCGTGCCCGGAGTCCGGCGTCCCGCCGGAATGGTCCCGCTGAAAATCGTGCCGGGGAAGCAAAAACGACCCATCCCCTTCTATGCCAGGCTACGGGCGGAGGTGGAGCGGTCCTTTCTGACTCGGGGTGAGGGCAGGCTCTATCTCGGCTTTCACCTGGATCCAGGCTATGCCGTCCACTGGAACAACCGGGTCAAGCCGCTGGAATTCCGTCTGGAGACTGCCGAAGGAGTCCGGGTCACGCCCAGCCGCGGGAGCGGCCCCAAAGTGAAACAACCCGCCGACAAGGACCCCCGGGAGTTCCTGCTGGACATCGCCGCCACCGGGCAGAGCCAACCCTTGCGCCTTACCGTGCGCTACTTCGCCTGCGATGACGCCGACACCTTCTGCATTCCGGTCACCCAGAGGTACACGGTGCACCTGGAGCCGGAGCGCGGAGGCAAGGTCACCGGTGAAAGCGCCGGATCCCTCCCACCTTGACGGGGAGTCAAAGAGATTTGATTGCCATCCGGGACGGAAACGAATAGCATCCTGCCTGCAAGACCCGCCGATTCCCAAGCGGGCTGCGCCGTCAGCCATTCGCCGTACCAGCGTCCTTCACCACTCGACCCACGCTCGCCCCCTTGGAACAAGCCTTTCAATCTTTTCTGTCCGAGATCCATTGGAGCCTGCTGACCGGAGTGATCCTGGGCAGCCTGCTCATTTTGGGAAAGGCGGCCGACTGGCTGATCTCCGCGGCCGTCAGCCTGTCGGAGCGCTCACGCATTCCCAAGGTGGTGATCGGAGCCACCATCGTGAGCCTGGGAACAACCACGCCCGAGGTGGCCGTCTCGGTTCTGGCGGCCGTTCGGGGGCAATCAAGCCTGGCTCTGGGAAACGCCGTCGGCTCCATCATCTGCAACACCGGTCTGATTCTGGGGCTGTCCTGCTTGCTGGATCCGCCCGGGATCGCCCGGAAGATCGTCATGCGGCAGAACGCCATCCAGTTGGCCTCGGTCATCCTGTTGGTTCTGGCCTGCTTCCCCTGGCCCTCGGCTGGCGATGCCTTCACCAGTGGCGGCCGAGTCACCCAATTCGTGGCCTTCGCCTTTCTGCTGGCCCTTGCCGGCTATGTCTGGCAGTCGGTCCACTGGGCCCGGGAGAGAAACCCGGTGTCGGAAGAGGGTAAGGAGAGCGAAACGGACTCGACCGGGGCGATTGTCGCCCGGCTGGTGGGATCGGTTGCATTGGTGGTGGTGTCGGCCCGCATACTTCTGCCCGCGGTCACCGAGTCCGCCGTCCGACTGGAGGTTCCGGAGAGCGTGATCGCGGCCACCCTGGTGGCTTTCGGCACTTCCCTGCCGGAGCTGGTGGTCGCCACCACGGCGGCCGTGCGGGGTCACGGGGAACTGGCGTTGGGCAACGTGATCGGCGCCAATATCCTCAACGTGCTGTTCGTGGTCGGAGCCGCGGGGGCGGTCACGCGCGGCGGCCTGAGCGCCGATCCCATGTTCTTTATTCTTCTGTTCCCGACCATGCTGCTGTTGATGGGGACCCTGAGGATCGGCCTCCTCCCGGGCCAGGATCGGCTGGGCCGCCCTTATGGAGTGGTCATGCTGGTCATTTACGTTGTGTATACGGTGGTCAGCTATATTCTGGACAGTGG
>JAPPFQ010000252.1 GCA_028875135.1 Acidobacteriota bacterium | reverse complement strand
GTCTTGAGCTCGACCAGCTCAAGCCGAAGTTCCTGGAATTGTTGAGTCGGCCTCTCAGCGAGGGGGGATTTGGCCAGAAAGCCGAGGCATTGGAAGAGCGTTACCCGCTGGGAATGCCATCCGGTGTCTCCGTTTTGGGCCATGGCTCCGTCTTGATCGCCGCCATCACCTCCTGCACCAACACCTCCAATCCGGGGGTGATGCTGGCTGCTGGACTGCTGGCTAAGAAGGCCGTGGAGAAGGGTCTGAGCATTCATCCCACCGTCAAGAGATCCCTGGCTCCCGGGTCGCGAGTGGTCTCCAGCTATCTGCAGGAAACCGGGTTGCAGCCCTACCTGGACCGGCTCGGCTTCAACCTGGTCGGCTACGGGTGCACCACCTGCATCGGCAATTCCGGTCCCCTGGATCCGGAGATCGAAGAGGTAGTGACCGGCCATGACGTGGTTGCCGCCAGCGTCTTGAGCGGCAACCGCAACTTCGAAGCCAGGGTCCACCCCAACATCAAGGCCAATTTCCTGATGAGTCCCCCCCTGGTGGTTGCCTTCGCGCTTGCCGGGCGGGTCGATATCGACCTGTCCTCCGAGCCCATCGGTCGGGGCAGTGACGGGGAGGAGGTATTCCTCAGGGATATCTGGCCCGGCTTGCAGGAGGTGAGCGACCGGATGGCGGCTGCCTTCGATCCCGAGACCTTTCGCCGAATGTATGGGGACGCCGCCGGTCGGAACGGCGGGTGGCAGGAGATTTCCGCAAGTCGGGGCGACCTGTTCGAGTGGGACCCCGATTCGACCTATATCCAGGAACCGCCCTTCTTCGAGAACTTCGCCCCCGGAGCCGGAGAGGTGGAAGATATCAGGGGCGCCCGTCCGCTGGCGATTCTGGGGGACTCGGTGACGACCGACCACATCAGTCCGGCGGGGGCCATCGCACAGGTCTCGCCCGCCGGGACCTATCTGCTGGAACATGGGGTCGAGGCCGGGGATTTCAACAGCTACGGGTCGCGCCGGGGAAACGACCGGGTCATGACCCGCGGTACCTTTGCCAACGTGCGCATCAAGAACCTGATGGTGCCGGGAGTGGAGGGGGGCTTTACCCGCTACCAGCCGGAGGGGACCCGGATGACCATCTACGAGGCGGCCCTGCGCTACCGGGAGCAGGGCACTCCGCTCGTCGTTCTGGCCGGTCAGGAATACGGAACCGGGAGTTCTCGCGACTGGGCGGCCAAGGGGACCCGGCTGCTGGGTGTGCGGGCCGTGGTCGCCCGGAGCTTCGAGCGCATCCATCGCAGCAACCTGGTGGGGATGGGGGTACTGCCGTGCCAATTCCAGGAGGGAACCGGCGCCGATTCACTCCGCCTGGACGGCAGCGAAGTCTTCGACCTGGTGGGAATCGAGCCCGAGATCCGACCCCGGCAACAGATCCGCCTGGTGGTGCGCCGCCCCGGTGGCGAGACCGAAACGGTCCCGGTTACGGTGCGCATCGATACGCCGGTGGAAGTCGAGTACTACCGTCACCAGGGCATCCTGCCCTACGTGCTGAGCGGTCTGCTGAAGACCTGACCCCGCTGCCAAGCTGCGGGCGGCAAACACCTGGTCGGCCGACCGACTTCTCTCCAACCTCCGCCGCAAGTGCCTTGCAATTTCTGCTTGAAAGTCCCCGGTGAGCACTGCAGGTCACGGGGATGGGGGCAGTTTCTGCTCGACCCTTTCGAAATCCGCGGGGACTCTGAGGTTGAAGATCCGGTCGGGTAGCCTGGGGTTGATCTTCACGTTGGACAGCAGGAGGGTGAGGTGGTCCTCACTGGCCTCGATCAGGCGGGTCTGGATGGGGATCCAGTGCGTGTGATCCACCCACAGTTGGATTCGCGCGAACAGGTTCTTGACGGCGGTTGACCTGGGGTCGAGTTCCAGCAGCGAGGTCGGACGGCCGTCGACCCGGTCCTCCTTGATGAATCGGACGTCGTTGTCCCTGCGGATCGTGCGACCGGATTGGCCGATCCAGAACAGGGGTACCCTGGTGGTTGCCGAACCGTTGCCGGTGTCAATTTCCTGGTAGCGTTTGATTCGGGGCTCCAGGATGCGCACCTTTCCTTTTTCCAGCAGTATGGTGCTGCGAACCGGTTCCTGATAGTCCACCTTGAAGGTGCTCTTCCGGCGGCTCTTCTTGTAATAGAAATTGCCGGACTTTTCGGAGCGGTCGTCCACCACGATCGTCACCTTGGTCTGTTTCAGATCGGCAGTCAGGGTTGTCAACGTCCTGGCCCTGGCATCCATGCGATCCAGCACTCGCCTGGCCTCGGGCGACAGCTTGGTCTGACTCGGACCCGGGATCGTTCCCGCGGAACCGATCGCCAGCAGGGTGGCCAGGAGTGGAGCCATCCGGGTCAGGGTTCGATTCTTGCCTCTCATGGCATCTCCTGCCCCACCGAATCGATCGGGCCAGACCAATCGAGGGTGGCAACGAAGTCGGGCGTCATTGCAGGGCAACCGGCCAGGGGTTCTACACGCGGAACGGACTATTGGGGATCGGGCCCGGTTGTGTTCAACCAAACGGAATGTCCGACCGTCTCTCCGTTACCGCTCATAACAGGTTTGATGTCGGCGACCTCAAACGGTTGATTCAATATTTTCTCGATTTGGGTCCGGGCGGTGTGCGTCAGACGGGTTTCATCCTGGCCGGGAGGGATCAGACGAGTGCTGACGATGAATACCCACTTGCCCTGCTCAACCTGGGTATAGGAGATGTCCTGCGGACCCGCGGGCGCCGCGGGAGTCGGGGTTGAAGCGGTTTGGT
>JAPPFQ010000613.1 GCA_028875135.1 Acidobacteriota bacterium | reverse complement strand
CCTCCTCGTGTACCCCAACCGCCGCTGGCGGCTTGCCTTCCAACTTGGCTGGGGCGCGGTCCGTCAGGAGTCTCGCATCGGACAGAATCCCCGTCTCCACTGGAGCGATAGCGGCTCGGACAACCTCGCCTACGACCGGGTGATCTGGCACCTGCCCCTGCTGGACATGCCGCGGCTGTTGGGCCGGAAGGCGCAATTCTATGACCAGTGGATCGGGCATCCCGACTACGACGACTACTGGAAATCGCTAAACGCGGTTGAACAGTTCGAGAAGATCACGATTCCGGTGCACAACTTCGGCGGCTGGTTCGATATCTTCACCCAGGGCACCGTCGACGGCTACGTGGGCATGAGGGAAAGAGGGGGATCGGAGACGGCCCGCCGGCAGAGTAGGATGATCGTGGGGCCCTGGGGGCACGGCCCCTCGCGAACCACCGGAGACCTGGACTTCGGCCCCGAAGCCCCGGTGGACGTCATGGCCGTGCAGCTCCGCTGGTTCGACTACTGGCTCAAGGGAATAGCGGGACTGGACCAGGAGGCTCCGGTCAAGATCTTCGTCATGGGCCGGAATCGATGGCGATTTGAAAAGGAGTACCCGCTGCCCGGGACCCGCTACCGGAAGCTCTACCTCCACAGCGACGCCGGGGCCAACAGTTCCCGGGGCGACGGGCGACTGGACTGGAATACTCCTGCCGCGGACTCCCCGGCCGACCGCTACCTCTACGACCCCGACAATCCCGTGCCCAGCCTGGGCGGCAACAACTGCTGCGGCACTCCCACGCCCGCTGGACCCGTCGACCAGCGCCCCATCGAGCAACGCCGCGACGTGCTGGTCTACACCACCGATATCCTTCAGGAGGAAGTGGAGGTGACCGGTCCTGTCAAACTGGTGCTGTTTGCTGCTTCCGACGCTCCCGACACCGACTTCGTGGCCAAGCTGGTGGACGTCTACCCCGACGGGAGGGCCATAAACGTCGCCGAGGGCATATTGAGAGCCCGCTACCGCAACGGCGCCGACCGCCCCGAGCCCCTACAGGAGAACCGGATCTATACCCTGACCATCGATATGGTCGACACCAGCAACGCCTTCCTGCCCGGGCACCGCATCCGACTGGACGTTACCAGCAGCCACTTCCCCCAGTTCGACCGCAATCCCAATACGGGAGAGGCGTTCGGCACCGGCGCAAGCACCAGGCCGGCCCAGCAGACCATCCATCACTCTGCCGAGCACCCCTCACACCTGCTTCTTCCAATCATCCCGGCTGAATGAAGCGTCGGGTTCGTTTCAGGGACCCAATCCGGCCTGGATCAGGAAGTTCTCCAGCAGTCGGTTGAAGCGCTCGGGCTCGTCGACGAACAAGGCGTGACCGGCCCGCTCGAAGACCTCCACCCGGGCGGAAGGAACGTCGGCCGACACCCCCTCCGCCTGTTTCCTCTGCGGCTCGGTCACCACGAAGAGGAGAGGCCGGTCGATGGCGGGCAGTATCTTGCGCCAGTCCCCCACCGCCGAGAAACTGGCGCCCAAGGTGACCGCCGTATTGGTCGGGGTCCGCAGGGAGGCGGCCATGATTCTCTGAAGGTAGTCCTCCGGCTGCGGCCGCTTGTACATGCCCCGTACGAAGCGATCGGTCACTCGTTTGCGATCGGCTTGCAGCTCCAGCCTTCCCTTCCCCCGGCGGCGGGAATCGATCCAGGCGTTGGGGGGATATCCCAGCACTTCATCGACCAGGACCACCGCGCTGAGCCATTCGGTCCCGAACTGCTCCACGGCGGTCAAGACCTGCAAGGCTCCCATGGACCATCCGACCAGGACGGTCCGGGGCAGCTCCAGGTGCCGGGTCAACTCCCGGATGTCCCAAGCCAGCCGGTTCGGGTAGTGCCCATCCGTCACCCGCTCCGAATCGCCGTGTGAGCGAGGATCGAAGGCGACGACGCGATAGTGTCGGGAAAAGTGGGCGACCTGGTATTCCCAGATCCAGGCAGGCATGGTCCAACCCGGGACAAAAACAATGCTGCGCCCCTGACCGGCCTGGAGATAGTGCAGCCGGACCCCATCGCTGGTTGTGAAATAGCCGCTTTGGCCCGGCGAGGGCTTCCCTGCCGCCGGTTGGACCGTCAACAGCATGAGGGTCAACCAGCCCAACAGCATTGGCCGCACCGCACTCATCAGCCTGTTCCCCAGCCGGCCCCGGACTATTTCGACCTCCGGTAGACGTAGACCTCGAGTTCATCCAGGATCACTTCCCCCCTGGTCCGGGAGCTGTGTCCGGTGAGGCGAACCTCGAGGCGGTTGTCGCCGTGGCTGAGCGGCGGTTTCTGAGACCCTGAATCCAGATCGACGATGTACAGGTAGTGCGCGGGCAGCACTTTGCCTTCCCAGCGGTTCTGTCCGTCCTGGTCGAAGTGGCGGGTGATCTGCGGGTCCGCTACGGGATTCCCGTTGAGAGCGATCTCCAGCGACTCGTCCGCGGCCAGTCCCACGGCCTTGAATTGCAAGGTGGCCCGCAGACGCTTGTCGCTCATGTCCTCGGCCAGTCGAAACCCCTGGGAGCCGGACGGGTCGGGCGTGCCCCGGTCCAGCCGGATGCGGTCATCCTTGGGGCCGGTTTCCGTAGGCGCGCCTTCTTCCCACAGCGGATAGTACCTGTAGTGCCGGTCGTGCCGGCCGATGTCCTCCGGGTCCTTCAAGTGGTGCAGGTAGCCCAGGGCGGCCGGCCACAGGTAAGCCGGCCAGGGCGTATTGCGGCCGATGCGCCGTCCCCAGTGGTACTGATAGTTGTAGGCTTCCAC
>JAPPFQ010000344.1 GCA_028875135.1 Acidobacteriota bacterium | reverse complement strand
AACGGTGGAGCCCGGTGGCCGTCAACCTGCTGGATCCCGGCCGCGGGATTCTGCCCCTGGCCCATCGGGATCGACTCTACGACAATTTCGACTTCATCGACTACAACGCCAATGAGCGCGACACCACCCACATGCGCTTCGACCACCAGATCACCGAAAACAATCGGGTGACCGCGACCATCTGGTGGGAGCGCTGGGTGTTCGATGAAGGAGGGGGCAGCCCCTTCCTCAACGGCAAGGGCCTGTTTGGAGACGACAACCGGCGGGCTTTCGCCCTGCAGAATGCCCACACCTTCAATCCCCAGGTGATCAACGAGTTCAGCTTCGGCTGGAACCGCCAACGGAGCGTGTGGAGAAGCGGCGACTTTCCGGGACGTCAGTACCTCGACCTTCTGGGCATATCCGACCTGGGCGGCCGCGAGAAGCTGCTGCCCAACGGCTCGGGCAATCCCCGCTTCGTGGTTCGGACCCTGGGACGGCAAACCGGCGCCTCTTCGGCATCCTTCAACGTGGGTCCCGCCAACCTGATGGGCGGCCTGGGCACCTCACCGCTGATCGACTTTACCGAAGCCGCGGTGTGGCAGATACGAGACACCATTTCCATCCAGAAGGGCAGCCACCTGATCAAGACCGGCATTGAGCTGCGGCACCAGTTTCCCCATAAGGAGGGAGATCGAAACACCAACGAGTTCGGCCGCTGGGACTTCACCGGGAATTTCACCGGCTATGACTTCGGCGACCTCTTGCTGGGCTTGCCTTTCCGAACCAAGATCGAGGCCATCACCCCCCGAGCCGAGGCCCGGGACTGGGAGTTCGGCTTCTTCATCCAGGACGACTGGAAGGTCCGGCCCGACCTGACCCTCAACCTGGGCATCCGCTTCCAGCACTACGGCACCCCCTATGAAAAGGACGACCGCTGGTACAACTTCGATCTGGCCAACCGACAGGTGGTGGTGCCCAGCGATAAAGCCTTGCGCCAGGTGGTTCCGGGTTATCCGGTTCCGGTGGTCACTGCCCGCGAGGCCGGTTATCCCGATCGGCTCATCAGCTTCAAGCCGGTGTTGGTGGATCCACGGATCGGCATCGCCTACCGTCCCCGGGAGGGGACGGTGATCCGTACCGGCTACGGCATCTACTCCGTTCCCTATGCCACCCATGCGGCTCAGGCCGCCGGTTTTCCCGTGGGCGGGTTCGGCATCGATCGGGCCGGCCTGCTGGCGGCTCGGGTCCGGGGGCCTTACCAGTTGGTGGAGGAGTTCGGCCCCAACCAGATCGTGGACGGAGTGCCGGAACTCACCACCCTGAGAGGGTTTCCGCAACTGACGGGCACCCTGGGGCGACAGTTGGTCTACGGCATGGATCCCGATCTGCGCAAGAACAACTGGCCCTACGACCAGCAGTGGAACCTGACCATCGAGCAGGAGCTGGGCCACGGTTTCGCCATGCGGACCTCCTACGTAGGCACCAAGGGCACCAACTGGCCGGTCATTCGAGACCTGCAGCGGCCGGCGCCCAGCCCCATTCCCTTTGCCGAACGTACCGACAAGTTTCCCTTCGGCCCCGGATTCAGCACGGTGGGCCTGCTGGACCTGGGCGGCAACTCCAGCCACCACGGGTTCGAGTTTGAAGTAACCCGTCAATTCTCCAGCGGACTCTACCTGAGAGGCTGGATCGCCCGGCTCAACACGCTCAACGACATCCAGGGCGGCCTGTTCGGCTCCACGGTGGGGCTCTTTATCGAGGATCCCTACGATCGAGCCAATGAGAAGGGCCACCAGAACGGGTTCACTCCCTACGAGGCCCGGATCGTGGCCGTCTATCCGCTCCCCTTCGGCAGGAACCAGAAGTATGGCTCCAACATGAACCGGGTCATGCAGAATGTTATCGGCGGGTGGACCCTCGCTCCGGAATGGCGAGATCGCAACGGAACCCGGTTCACGCCGGGCTTCTCCGGTACGGACACGGCCAACGTCGGCAGGTCCGGCGGCCGCCCCGATCTGCTGCCCGGCTGCAATCCCAATGTCGGCGGGGAGACCGAATTCAAATGGAACGCCGGCTGCTTCGCCGTTCCTCCCAACGGCCGCTTCGGAACGGCGCCGCGGGGCATGATGCGAGGGTTCTATACATGGGGCTTCAACCTCAATGCTTTCAAGCGCTGGTATCTGGGCTACGGCGAAACCGGGCCCTACTTCCAGTTGGAGGCCTACATGCGCAATATCCTCAACCACCCCAACCGCGGAGGCCCCAGCTCCACCAACATCACCAGCCCTGCCTTCGGCCAGTTTCGCCTGGGTGGCGCTCGCAACATTCAGATACGCCTGCGAATAGGCCTTTAAAGGCAGTGGTCAGTGGCTAGTTGTCAGTGGCTAGTGGTCGGTGGTCAGTGGTCGGTGGCTAGGGTCGGTGGCTAGGGTCGGTGGTCAGCCCCGCATCCGCCCTGCCGTGCGGATCATACGAGAGTGAAACAGGGGAGTTCCGAGCAATAAGCTCAACCAATCGATCAAAAATACTAGCCACTGACCACTGATCACTAGTCACTATTTGCCTAGCCACGCTGCCGTCCCGGCTGACGGGGCGTCTCACGAGAGGCGAATCAGGGGTGTTCCAGACAAGTGCCTTGTGTAGCGTGACGGGAGCAGGCCATCATGCGCTTGCCTGCTCCCGAAACCCTCCGCTGATCACTCTCCACTCTTCACTCTCCACTTGCAGGGAACACCCCTGTTCCCGGCAACGTTTGACACCGGATCGGCCCGATTTTTATACTGGGATTTGTGGCTGCTACCCCCAACATAAC
>JAPPFQ010000059.1 GCA_028875135.1 Acidobacteriota bacterium | reverse complement strand
GCGGGAGACCTCCTGCTGAAGCTCGCGGTAGGAAATCCGGCGGACAACGCTGGTGACCGGGCTGTCGTAGATCAGGGCGGCCTGCTCCGCCCGCCCGCTCTCCACCTGCCGGTCCACGGCGTTGTAGCAGGTGTTGAGCCTGCCGCCCTGAAACCAGCGGACGAACTGCCCTCGTGAGACATCCAGCACACGGTCCCACTTGCGGTCCCAATGCACGGCCTCGGCCGCCTCGGCCCAGAAAGCCTCCGGCTCTTCCAGCGAACGGCGATAGGCGTTTTCGTAGGATTCATTCATGGCCTGCCTTCGTCAGAGTGCTATGGAATGGAAAGAAAAACCCAGTCTATCCCCTCTGCACCTCGGAAAGAAAGGGTTCGCCCGGACGGCCTCCCGACAGGCATCCGCCTTGAGGGTCAAATCCAGATTTCGACCAGGGTCTTCCCCAGCCAGGCGCCGAAATAGGCCAGAGCCAGCATGTAGGCGAATTGCAGCAGGGCCAGCCGCCAGCCGCCGGTCTCCCGCCTGACCACGGCCACCGTGGACATGCACTGGAGGGCAAAGGCGAAAAAGATCAGCAGGGCAACCGCTGCTCCCGGTGTCAGATCCTGCTTCAGGGCCTGCTGCAAGCCCGGGGAGTTTTCGTCCCCTTCCGCCTCCCCTCCCTCGATTCCATAGATGGTTCCCAGGGTGCCCACGATCACTTCTCGCGCCGCCAGGGAGGTGATCAACCCGATGCCGATTTTCCAGTTGAATCCCAGGGGCTCGATGACCGGTTCCACCGCCTTGCCGACACTGCCGGCCAGACTCTGGGAAATCTCTGGAGGCTGACCATCGGTGCGAGGCACGCTGGCCAGAAACCAGAGCACCACCGCCGTCAACAGGATCACGGTGCCGGCACGCTTGAGGAAGATGAGCGAACGGTCGGCCAGACGCAGGCCGATCGACTGCAGGGTCGGCCAGCGGTAGGGAGGGAGCTCCAGGGTGAACGGCAGGGGGCTCTTGCGCTTCAGAAGGGTGGACTTCAGCAGACGGGCGGTAGCCACGGCGGCCAGGAATCCCAGCCCGTAGAGCCCGATCATGGCTGCGGCCCGGGTGCCCAGCAAGGGTCCCAGCAGAGGCTTCTCCGGGAGGAAGGCGGCTATGACCAGGGCGTAGACCGGCAGCCTGGCCGAGCAGGTCATGAAAGGGGCGATCAGTATGGTGGCCAGACGTTCCCGCCGGCTCTCGATGGTTCGGGTGGCCATGATGGCCGGAATGGCGCAGGCGTAAGCCGACAGCAGGGGGATAAAAGCCTTGCCCTCCAGGCCCACCCGAGCCATGGTGCGGTCGGCGATCACGGCTGCCCGGGCCAGGTAGCCCGAATCCTCCATCACGCCGATCAGAACAAACAGAAAGAGGATCTGAGGGAGGAACACCAGGACGGAGCCAACCCCGGCCCAAACCCCTTCCAGGAGCAGGTCGCGGAACCAGGAATCGGGCAGCAGGGATCCTATCCACAGGCCCGAGGTAGATATGATGGCTTCGGTGCCGTCCATCAGGGGCTGGGCCAGCGTGAAGATGCTTTGAAAGACAGCCACCACCACCAGCAAAAAAATCAGCGGCCCCGCCAGCGGATGCAGAAACGCCGAGTCGAGGCGCCGGGTCCAGGCGGCGGCAGCGGGTACCTGGTAGTCCGACCTGGCGGTGGCATGGACCGCCCAGCGGCGACGGCTTCCGATATCCTGAAGCACCGGCAGTTCCAGCCGCTCGCGGACGGCAGGACGACCGGACAGGAAAGAGCGGATGGCCTCCAACCCTTCACCCCTTGCTGCGCTGGCCTGGATCACCGGCACCCCCAACTGCTCTGCCAGGCGGTCCCCATCCACCCGACCGCCCCGGCTGCGCAGTTCATCGGACATGTTCAGGACGATCAGAGTAGGGATTCCCAGATCCAGGATGGGGGCCGCCAGGCTCAGGTTGCGGTTCAGATTGGTGGAATCGACCACCAGCAGGATGGCGTCGGGCGGCGGCAGTCCCGGCATCTCGCCCAGCAGGACGCCCCGGGCAACCCGCTCGTCTTCCGATCGGGCCGTAAGGCTGTAAATGCCCGGCAAATCCACCAGGGTGATCTCCCGGCCGCTCTCCACCATGACCTTGCCCAGGCGCCTCTCCACCGTGACCCCGGGATAGTTGGCCACCTTCTGGCGGAGCCCGGTGAGCCGGTTGAAGAGCGTGGATTTCCCGCAGTTGGGAGCTCCAACCACGGCAACCAGGGAATAGAGACCGGAGGTCTCAGGATCAGCGGGTGGAGATTTGGCAGCCGACCCGGCCTGGAGATCAGACATTGCCCCCCTCTTCCCCTGCCCGCGCGGAATCGTTCAGTATCAAGCGCCGGGCGGTGGCGCGCCTGATCGCGACCTCCGAGCCGTCCACCCGGAAGACCATGGGATCCCCGCCGGGAGCCGCCCGTCCGGCGCTCACCCGAACGCCGGGCAGAAAACCCAGTTCCATCAGCCGCTCGGCCACCTCAGCGATAACCTCGAGGCGATCCAGAACCCCTTCATCGCCCTGCCTCAAGTCGGAAAGTGTCCTGGCCGGCATTTCTTTCCCCAACCTCAACCCCGCCGCGAGAGCCTTGCCCTGACCCACGGACAAATTTCAGTCTTCCCGGCACTGTTCCTGCCGCAATCAATCCGCCCGGATCCGGCAAGCCAAGGCCATTCTACACCGATTGGGCAATCGGCTGAGCGCCAAGCGAATGCAAACGCTAGCCCATGTTTGACAGTTTTGGGCGGTTTTGCGTCTCGTTAGGGGTGCAAG
>JAPPFQ010000299.1 GCA_028875135.1 Acidobacteriota bacterium | reverse complement strand
TCCATGAGCTTGGCGGCAACCTCTTGAGCCTTCGTATCGTTCGAAGGGGCGGCCTCGGCCCGTGTCGTCGGGCCCAACAGGCTCGTGACCCAGAGCGCCAGCATCAGCGTGTTCGAGATGAGAGAAATCGGTCTAAGCATGAGAATATCGCCTCCTATGGCTGGCAACGAAACGAGAGGGATGCAACGGCAGCGGAAATCCAGGCCAAGCGCGCCGCGGCTTGCGGCAAGATCCCGATCGCCCGATCGGAACCGCGCCGTCAGGAAGGGCTACTCTATCCGAGGGTACCGGCTCCAGCAATAGCGAAGTATCCAGGGGAAGGGTCCTGCATGCCGGGATGTCCTCCGTCTTTGCTAGACTACCAGGCGTTCCATGGGAAATCGCCCCACCATCCTCTTCAGCCTGGCCCATCCCGACGACGAGAGCTTCATGGTGGCGGGCGTGTCCTGCAAGTACGGCGCCCGGGGAGTCCGGCTGGTGCTGGCCACCGCCACCCTGGGCGATGCCGGAAAGGTGGGAGACCCTCCCGTTTGTTCGAGAGAAGAACTGCCCCGGGTGAGAGAAAGCGAGCTGCGCCGGGCGGTGGATCTTCTGGGCATCAATGCTCTCCATCTGCTGGGATACCGGGACAAACAGTTGTGTGACGCCGACCCGGCCCGGATCCGCGGGCAACTCGTCCGGCTGATTCGCCGCTACCGGCCGGCTGTAGTCATCACCTTCGACCCCAACGGGTTCAACCAACACCCCGACCATATCGCCATCAGCCGGTTCACCTCGGACGCCCTCGCGGCGGCCGCCGACCCCCGCTGGCTTCCGGAAGCCGGCGAGCCCCATCGAGTGCCCCGGCTGCTGTGGACGCCGCCACTGCGGCCGGAGGAGATCGGGGCCGGCCCACCTCTGGGCGACCGGGCCGGAGTCGATTTTCTGATCGACACCCGGGCCTGGTCGGCCCGCAAGGCCGAGGCCCTGAGAGCCCACCGCACCCAGCACCTCTCCATCAATCGCATCTGGTTCGATCGACCCGACCCGGAACTGGGGATGTCGAGCGAACCCTTCCGCCAGGCATGGGGGCCGCCGCTCCTGTCGCGGCCCGAAACCGACCTGTTCGCGGGGATCGAAACAGGGAAGGGAAGCGCGCCGGCGGATCGCGGATAGCACCGCCAGCCGTTGCAGTCGCAAAGACCGCCTATCCCGTTCATTCTAAAAGGACTGTGGTTGCTCCGCGCGCTTGACAGCCTCTTGGAAGCTTGCCTATAATGAATCCACCTCATCCGCTGTCGAGTCTTCAGCGGGGCAGACTCCCCTGGGGGCGAAAAGGTTTCGACGGGATTATCGAGGCTGAAGATGCGTGCCGAGGACCATCCCCTCGTTAAAAAGATGGACCTAAACGTAACTGCTGATAACCAATTGGCACTTGCTGCTTAAGGAGACTTAAGTAGCCGTTCCCTCCGCTGATGCCTGTGCGGCGGATGTGGAGCGTCGACTAACAGGCTAGCCGATGGCAGCCGTCCGGGAGCCGCCGGCGAAACTCACCGGTCTAGTCGCCAGGCACTCTTGCCGGTTCTCGATGTCGGGCGGCGAACCCAAACAGGAACCGGATACGCACGTAGATTCTTCTCGCCAAGTAATTTCGGACGCGGGTTCGATTCCCGCCGCCTCCACCACCCACTCTCCAAAACAGCCCGAGAATGTTCAATTAATACTAGTTCTGAGGCGTGGGCTGGGCAGAAGATTGCGGCTACCCGGGCACTTGTCAATTCCTACTATGGGTCGTAGACTGGGACAGTGACTCTCGGGGACTCTCAGGGAAATTGGGCAGAAAGTACTCCCAATTCTCGATCGCCATGGTGTGCAACGTACTTGTGTAGTTGGGTCAGTTGCTCACGGTTAGGATAGCTAGGGAGCGATGTCGAAGTATAGGTCGATCTAAAGCAGACCGCGAAGGTAGGCTGGTTTTTTTGTTGAACGGAGTACTCACACGGGACTCTGGCGAATGGCGATTCGTTTAAATGGGCCAGAATATCTTCATCGTGGAACTAATTGGGAAAAATGCAAACTCATCAGATCAGCAAGACCAATTATAAGATCAGTGATTTCGTTTCTTGGGCGCGGGCCCAAACGTTGATTCTGAGTCCTTCGTTTCAGCGTAGATCAGTATGGCCAGTCGGGGCGAAATCCTATCTTCTTGACACCATAGTAAGGGGACTACCGATTCCGATCATTTTTCTTCGCGAGCAAAAGACTGATCTTGAGAGCTTCGAACCAAAGCGAGAAGTAGTTGATGGTCAACAGAGAATACGGACTCTAATTGCTTTTATCGCCCCTACTTTGCTTAGAGATTTTGATCCGAATCGTGACAACTTCACCATAAAGCTCTCACACAATAAGAATCTTGCTGGTCAACCCTTCAATAAGTTGCCAACAGAAATCAGGCAGACCATATTGGACTATCAATTTAGTGTACATATCTTGCCTTCAAGCGTCGATGATAGGGAAGTACTTCAGATATTCGCTCGGATGAATGCAACTGGCCTCAAACTTAATTCCCAAGAGTTGAGGAACGCGGCCTACTTTGGAGAGTTCAAGACATCGATGTATGAGATTTCAGCTGAGCAATTACCTCGGTGGCGAGGGTGGAGATTGTTTAACGAATCTCAGATATCTCGGATGGCGGAAGTGGAGATCACAAGCGAATTTGCTCAGTTAATGTTGAAGGGAATCGTCGCGAAGCACCAGCAGGCGTTAGATAGACTGTACGCCGATCTGGAAGACGAATGGTCAGAGAGAACTGAAACGGAGCGC
>JAPPFQ010000641.1 GCA_028875135.1 Acidobacteriota bacterium | reverse complement strand
GTCTTGATCTGTCGCGGCCCGGCCGGATCGGGGATGGAGGAAATTTACCAGATCACTTCCGCCCTCAAGCACCTCTCCTTCGGCAAGCACATCGCGGTGGTGACCGACGCCCGCTTTTCGGGCGTCTCCACCGGGGCCTGCATCGGCCATGTCGGCCCGGAGGCGCTGGCCGGTGGGCCGATCGGCAAGGTCAGAGACGGCGACATTGTTCAAATCGTCATTGATCGGAATCGGTTGGAGGGAAGCGTCGACCTGGTGGGTTGCGAGGAGAAAGTGCTTGGAGCAGAGGCCGGAGACAAGATCCTGGCAACGCGGCCAACGCCAACCCATCTCTCCCACGACAGCCTGCTTCCCGGCGACTCGCGTCTCTGGGCGGCGCTGCAGCAGGTGAGCGGGGGGACCTGGGGGGGCTGCGTCTTCGATGTGGAGACCATTATCAAAACCCTGGAGGCCGGCACCCGGGCACGGGAAAACCAAAGCTGATTCCGGTGCGGAAACATGGCAGGCAGCCGAGGCGTTTGCAATATTCGGCAGCCGGAACGTTGCCGGAAACGACCACAAAAGGCACAAAATTCGTTTTGTGACGTTTGTGCCTTTTGTGGTGAACCTGCAGTTCTCACCCGGTCGCACCTGATACTGAAATAGGCAGAACGTCACGGGTTCCCGCAAAATGACCTGCCCCGCTGCGAATTTTGCAAAAAGCTCGCCCTGACTATAGAATAGGCTGCGCCACTTGGGAAAAACGGCATATCGCCTCGAACCAGTGACGCCTTCCTTGACCGCCGCGGACACCGAGAACCCTGAATGAAAGCTTCGAACCATCTTTGGAAAGAACGGCTTGCAGGCACAATTGCCGAGCCCCTGAACCGGGAAATCGATATCTTCGAAACCGAGATCGACTTGCGGCGCCAGGAGAAAGTGGACGAGCGGGTCTTTGCGGAAACCCGGCTGCGTCGCGGGGTTTACGGACAGCGATACGACAACGGCCAACGCCACGACGGCAAAGTGGCCCGATCCCTGGAGTATCCCACCACCAATCCGACCAAGGGCCCCAATACCCTCTGGGACGCTCCGGGCATGCAGCGAATCAAGATCCCCTACGGCGGACTCAACGCCGCTCAACTCGAGGTGATGGCCGAGCTGGCCGAGGAGTACTCCGACGGTATCGCCCACGTCACCACCCGGCAGGACTTCCAACTGCACTTCGTGCACATGGAGGACACTCCGACTCTGATGCGCCGTTTGGCGGCAGTGGGAATCACCACCCGCGAGGCTTGCGGCAATTCGGTGCGCAACGTCACCGCCTGCCCCTATTCCGGGGTCTGCCCAGACGAAGCATTCGATGTGACTCCCTATGCCCGGGCTCTGTCCCGGTTCCTGCTGGGCCATCCCGACTGCCAGAACTTCGGCAGGAAGTTCAAACCGGCCTTCAGCGGATGCAGCCAGCACGCCTGCGGACTCACCAGCATGCACGATCTGGGCGCCATCGCCGTGACCCGCCGGGAGAACGGCGCGGAAGTGCGCGGATTCGAACTGTACGTCGGCGGCGGTTTGGGGGCTGTCCCCTACCAGGCCAAGCTCTTCGACGAATTCCTGCTCCCGGAACAACTGCTTCCGACCGCACAGGCCATCGCCCGTGTGTTTGCCCGACTGGGTGAAAAGAAGAATCGAGCCAGGGCCCGAATCAAGTTCCTGGTGCACGATCTGGGCATCGAGAAGTTCAAGGCCCTGGTCCTGGAAGAGCGTGACCGCCTTCCGCCGGATCCCAGATGGAAGCAATATCTCGATGAGGCGCTGGCGGCTTCCGGAGAAGTGGGGCCCCCGGCGGGCGACGACTTGTCAGAGTCGGGGTCTCCCGAATTCCTGCAGTGGTTGAAGACCAACGCACGGCCGCAAAAACAGGCGGGCTTTTGGGTTGCCACCGTCACCCTCCCCTTGGGGGATATCAGCTCCGATCAGCTTCGCTCCCTGGCGGACATCGCCCGTCGTTTCACTCCGGATGGCGTACGTACCACCGTGGAACAGAACATCGTCCTGCGCTGGGTGCGTCACAGCGACCTTGCCGAACTCTACCGGGCCCTGGAATCGGCCCAATTGGCCCGGCCCGGGGCAAGCAACATCGTCGATGTGGTGGCCTGTCCCGGAACCGATACCTGCAAGCTGGGGATTTCTTCTTCGAGAGGCCTGGCTGCCGAGCTTCAGCGCCGGCTGGCCGACAAGGGTGCGGAGTTGGATCAGGCCATCCAGGATCTGCACATCAAGGTAAGCGGCTGCTTCAACAGTTGCGGGCAACATCACATCGCGGACCTGGGGTTTTATGGGGTGAGCCGGAAGGTCGGTGGTTTCGCCGTGCCCCATTTCCAGGTGGTGCTGGGAGGCCAGTGGAACCAAAATGCAGGTTCCTACGGTCTCCCCATCGTGGCCATTCCCTCCAAGAATGTGCCCGAGGTGGTTTCCCGTCTGGGAGAACGCTACGTCAGGGATCGCAATCAGGGAGAGAGCTTCCAGGATTTTGTCAAGCGCACCGGAAAGCTGCAGGTTCGCAAGCTGTTGGAGGATCTGGCCAAGGTTCCCGGATATGAAGCCGACAGCTCCTACTTCAGCGATTGGGGAGACCCCAGGGAATACAGCATCAGCGACATCGGAAAAGGCGAGTGCGCCGGCGAGGTGGTCAGCGCGGTGGAGTTCGACCTGGCGGCGGCAGAACGGCAGGTCTTCGAGGCTCAGGTATTCGGAGAGGGGGGGGACTTCCAGAAGGCGGGTGAGACCGCCTACGGAGCCATGCTCCATGCAGCCAGGGGACTAAT
>JAPPFQ010000485.1 GCA_028875135.1 Acidobacteriota bacterium | reverse complement strand
TGTGACGCTTAAATTTTTCACATGCCGACAGCAACAAGGCTGCTATTTCCCGGAAGCAGCCGAACGGGCGCGGACTTGCAAGTCTCGCTTTTTGACCCTGACTTTGATCTTGTCGATTCGACGGTTGACTGCCTGGGGGCCTGCTGAATTCGGGGTATAAGCCGGGTGGTAAACCCTTACCTCGCGAACCTCTTGTGTATGACGATTGTCCCCGCAATGATGTCGTGAAGGGCTCTTTTGCGTTCGTTGAAAAGCAGGACGACGACTTCACTCCAGAACCAGAACCAGTAAATGGGTTCAACGGCTTGATGCCAGGGAGGAATTAACGAAGCCACGTATTCCTCCTGCCCGATCCAGTCCAAAGATTGGTATTGCTCCGCATCGGCAATGATTAATGCACTCAGTCGAGCAACCATTGTTGTTACCGACAAGGCGAGCTCCACACAGGAGCGGAGTAACGCTTCCTTGAATTCTATTGGTGATCCATTGGGTAGCGTTACCTTGATGCCGGTAACCATCTTGCCCAAGGTCGCACCGTATCGGTAGTGAAAATAGATAACGTAGGTGTCAAAGAAAATGGCGGAGACTGCCGTGACTACTATCACGCTCCAAAAGGATATCCTCTCAAGCAAGAGGAAAATCATCCCGACAGGGAAAAGCACAAAGCTGTCGACGAGCAACGCCCCAAATCTCTTCCAGAATCCGGCGTACACCGGCGATCCTTCCTTTTGGATCGGTAGAAACTCGGCGTACACCGGCGATCCCTCCTTTTGGATCGACAGAAAATCCATGGGGCCTCTTATGGGGAGTGGTTCTTATACCTCTTCTTCCTTCATGTTGACTGATGGGTGAAATGCCTGCCCTGCATTCTACACGGAACTGGCGCTTGACGATATTGCGGGCGGCCCGTCGGCGCCGGCCATCACGGCGGCTGGGTGGTCTCGAAATCGGCCTGGCCGGCCAGGGTTTGCAGATCCTCAACTGGCACCTGCCGGGAGAACAAGTCGTTCACCACCAGGAACCGGACGGAGACGTCCCGGGGCCGTTGGCGACGCGACCGGCAATCTGTTACCATGAGGCCCGCCAGGTCCTGTCGCAAGGGGGAAGGGATGGTCACTGCGGAAGAGCGGTATCTGTTCGATCTCAATGGGTACCTGGTGCTGAGGAAGGTCCTGCCGCCGCCGGTTCTGTCTGCCATGAACGAGAGCATCGACCGGCTGGAGACCCTGAGCGACCAGGAGGTGGAGACCCTCAACCTGGCCCGGAAGTACCAGCACGACAACGTCTATGCCCAGGTGGGTCCGGCGCCGCAACAGGGCCTGGAGGACTACTCCGGCAATATCCTTCCCTGCGGCGGCCCCTTCGAGGAGCTGATCGACTGGCCTGGAACCCTTCCCTACCTGGAAGAGACCATCGGGGTACCCATGCGGCTCGACGCGGCCAGCTTCATGTCGCGCCGGGGCGGAGGAGGATTCGTTTTCCACCACGGCTACGCCGAGTTGCTGCCCTACAGCGAATATGTCTTTGAGCAGGACGCTTTTCGCTGCGCCAGCATCAAGATATCCTTTGCCCTGACCGACGTGGGGATCGAGGACGGCTGCTTTGCCGTCATCCCGGGAAGCCACAAGAGTCACTTTCGCAACCCGCTGGTGGGGCAGATTCCCGATCCTGCCCATCCGCTGGTGCGGCCTCTGCCCTGTGAGGCGGGAGACGCCGTGCTCTTTTCCGAGGACCTGTCCCACGGCGCCGTGGAGAACCGGGGCTCCAGAGTGCGTCGAACCCTGTTCTATTCCTACGCCCCTGCCTTTCAGTGCGCCTGGGGCCGGTTGACCGAGGTGGCCCCCGGCTTTGAGTCCCGGGCCAATCCGCGCCGGCTGGAGCTGGTCCGGGGACCGGCGCCGTTCGAAAACTCGCCCGCCGACCTTGTCACCGTATGATCCCGGGCCGGCAAGGTTGCGACGGTATGGAAAACCCGCTCCCGGACAGGGTCGCCCGGGTACGTGACAGGTAGGCGGCAGCCCCTCCGAGAAAAGCACCTTTCAGCCGTGGACACGACTCCAATCCAACGACTCCCCACCGAGGAAGACGTCTTCGACCTTCAGACCGGAAGCACCCGGCAACTACTCTCATTGGACGAGCAGCACTTCTTCGATATCGCCGGATACGCCCTCCTGCCGGAAGTGCTCAATCCAGGGCACATCGAAGAGTCCCGACAACGCCTTGAGAGCCTGGCTGAGGCCCCCTCCGCCGGGGTCAGCCTCCGACGGGAGAACGGCTCCGAGGTCGAGCTGCTCAACATCATCGAAGCCGGGGGTGTCCTGGAAGACGCCATGGCCCTGCAGCCCGTGCTGCGCCACCTGCAGGCGCTCATCTGGGGACGACAGTTTCGCTTGATTGCTTCCCGGGCAAGGATTCGAGGAGTGGGGAGCCGCGGCCGCCTGACTCAGGGCGGAAAGGCCGACCCGCGGCGATACGCGAGTTACCGCTGCGGCCCCGAGGGGGAATTCCGTTGCCTGCTGGTGACCTGCCTGATTGCGCTGGACGACACCAATGCGGAGGATGGAGCCTTCTGCCTGATCCCCGGAAGCCACAAGTGCCGCCTGCCCCATCCCTATGCGGACCGGGAGCTGGACCAGGTCCCTCCGCTCCAAGATCTGCCCCTGACGGCCGGCTCGGCGGTGGTCTTTACCGAGAACGTTTCTCACGCCCTGAGGACGCCTCGCCTGGAAAGGCAATCATGGCTGGAGTTCCAGTACGGCCCCTCCTACATGGAGAACTGGCCCGGCTGCGAACCCTCTGCGGATCTGCTG
>JAPPFQ010000150.1 GCA_028875135.1 Acidobacteriota bacterium | reverse complement strand
AAACTGAGCGGCACGCAACGGCAGTGCATGCGGGCGGGACGCCCGCGCTCCCGGGGGGCGCCTCCTCCAATTGCTCTTGCCCTTCAAGGGGGCTTGTGCGAGTTTGCCCGAACTCAGTCAGTACCGATGCAGCACAGCCGCCCGCGTTTTGATTGTGTACCGAACTGCCGGTGAAGAGACCCGGCGAGCCATCCATGTCCGATCTTGGCCGCATCGCAATTGTGCTGGTGGAGACCAGTTCCCCGGGCAACCTGGGCTCGGTGGCCCGTGTCATGAAAAACATGGGCCTGGATCGACTCGTCCTGGTGGACTGCCAAACCGATCTGACCCAGGAAGCGCGGCAGCGGGCCCGGGGAGCCGACGATTTGCTGGAAACGGCCGTCCGCGCCAACGGGCTGGGCCCGGCGCTGGAGTCCTTTCACCTGAGCGTGGCCACCGGGTCCCGGCAGGCGAGATGGTTCGAACGATGCCTGCAGCCCCGGGAGATGGCAACCGAGCTGAACGCACTGGCCCCCGGCCACGAGGTTGCCATCGTCTTCGGGCCCGAACGCACCGGCCTCACCAATGAACACCTGCAGTACTGCCACTGGCAGGTGAGGATTCCCACTGTTCCTGGATTCCCCTCTCTCAACCTGGCCCATGCGGTGGCCATCGTGGCCTACGAGCTCTCCCAGGGACTTTCGACACCCCCGTCCAAAGGGGTTCGGAGTCTGGCGGAACTGAGTCAGATCGAGGCATTCTCTCGAGACCTGGAAGAGTGCCTGAAGGAAATCCAGTTCCTCAAGAAGCAGAATCCCCGGGAAGTCATGATGACCTTGCGTCAAATGTTGGCCCGGGCTTCGCTCGACGACCGCGACATCCGTATTCTGCGGGGGATTTTGCGGCAGTGGAAGTGGTACGCGCGGTCCAGGGGGATCCGCGAAGGGACACGGAGGACGACGAAGGGGCACTGAGGGCACTGGTTCATAAGTATGGCTACGTATTTTGGGCAGCCGCAATGAGTGCGAGTGGGGCGATAAGGGGACGTTGTGGGACGGGTATTGCTTGTTGGAAGAATGCTTCCTATTCGCCGCATTCGCGGCTGGGTTGGCGCGGAACCCATACGACCCCGGGCTGCCGCCCGGGGCTACCCTGAGCCGCAGCTTCGCAGCTCTATAAGGATGGCCCGTAGGTGGCGTCTCGCCGGGTAACCCACGGCAACCGCTGCAGTCGCAGCTCCCCCCTAACCCACAACACTGCAAGGGGAAACGTGCTTGTCTATTAGAATATGCCCGGGCCAGAGCCCGAGGGGAGCCATCGGATAACGTCACATAGGGGAGTAGAGTTGCGAATGCGGCGACAACACGTAGCCGTGGGCGTCAGCTCATGGGAAACGTCGGTTTGCAGAGGCGTCCAACGCTTCGCCATCCCCTGAGAATCCGGGATTGCAGGCGTCGGGGGACGGCTGCCGGAACGGTTTTACTTTGGACTGGGATCTGAATATACTCTGCTTCCGCCGGGGCCGTGTGAAGCCCGGCTGGAAGCCTGGAATGACTGGAATTGACGCGGGGTGAGACGATGAGACTAGCCAAACGGGTCGGGCGCCTTTCGCCCTCGCCGACCATGGCGGTATCGGAAGAGGCCAACCGCCTGCGCTCCGAAGGCCGGGCGGTGGTGGACTTCAGCATCGGTGAGCCGGACTTCAACACCCCCGACAACATCAAGGGCGTAGGACACCGGGCCATCGACGACAACTTCACCCGCTACACCTCGGCGCCGGGCATCAAGGACCTCAGGGAAGCCGTGGTGGAGAAATACCGCCGCCAGTATGGGGCCGAATACTCCGTGCCCGAGGTGGTGATCTCCTGCGGCGCCAAGCACACTTTGTTCAACCTGGCCTTCGCCCTGTTCGAAGAAGGTGACGAGGTGCTGCTTCCCGTCCCCTACTGGGTGACTTTTCCCGAGCAGTTCAAGATGGTTGGAGCCGTGCCGGTCGAGGTCATGACCCGGGAAGAGGATGACTTTGTCCTCAAGGCATCGGCCCTGGAAGCCAAGGTGACCGCGCGCACCCGAGCCATGGTGGTCAACACGCCCAACAATCCTACCGGAGCCGTAATTCCGGCCGATGAGATGGACCGGATCGTGGACCTGGCGCTGGACCGGGACCTGATGATCATCTTCGACGAATGCTATGAATTCTTCGTCTTCGACGGGAACCGGCACACCTCGCTGGCTCAGTACGCCGACCGCGCCAGGCATGTTTCCTTGCTGGTCAACACCGCGTCCAAGACCTACGCCATGACCGGGTGGCGCATCGGATACCTGGTGGCCCCTCGGGAGGTTGCCAGGAGCGTCAGCAACGTCCAGAGCCACAGCGCCAATCCGGCCTCGGTTTCCCAGAAAGCGGCCCTGGAGTCCATCCTCGGCAGCCAGGACTCGGTGTCACAGATGATTGCGGAGTATGAGCGCAGGCGTCGCTTCGTGGTGGAGCGGCTCAACGGCATGCCCGGCCTGAGCTGCGCCACTCCGGGGGGCGCCTTCTACGCCTTCCCCAACATTTCCAGCTATTTCGGGAGCGAGGTGAGGGACTCGGTGGAATTTTCCACCTGGCTGCTGCGTCAATCGGGAGTAGCGGTGGTGCCGGGTTCAGCCTTCGGCATGGAAGGGCACGTGCGCATTTCCTTCGCCACCAGCATGGATAACCTGGTGACCGGAATGGACCTGATGGAACAGGCTCTGGGCAGGATGTAACCCTACCGGGCGCGGTGCCTGCCGGCAGCGATCAGCCACACGACGGCCCCCGCAATCAGCAGGACGATGAACGTTCCCGGAT
>JAPPFQ010000380.1 GCA_028875135.1 Acidobacteriota bacterium | reverse complement strand
TCTGGTGCAGAAAGCTCTCGTCCTGTTAATCCTGTGCATCCTGTGCATCGATGTTAATAATGAAAAGAATCGATTCCCTGCCCTACCGGCCCGGTACTATCGGACAGACCTTAGGGGGGCATCAATAGCCGCCGGCATCGCTCACCGGTGCTAAAGAAGGCCCTTTTCGGCCAGGAACTTCCGCAGTTGTTTTTTCGGCTCGGGTCCGTGGGAGGGAACGGGCGGCCGCCACAGATTGGTGTTGAAGAGCCCCTTGATCTGCAGAATGCTCTTGATGGATTGGCCCCAGCCCAGGCCCCCGGCAACTTTCATGAGCGGGTCCTCGTATTCGAACATGACCCTGCGGGCTTCATCCAGGTCGTTGTGTTCCAGGGCGCGATAGAAACGGAAGGCGATGGCCGGGGCAAAGGGAGCATAGGCACAGAGGTAGCCCTGGGAACCGATCAGGTATCCGTACAGGAAATTGCGCATCTGCCCTCCGCCGACGATTACGAACTTCTTGCCCTCAACCGCCCGGATGAAGTCGTGATAGCGGTAGAGGGCGTCATGGCTTTTCAGTCCGCACACCCCGGGGATGGTGGACAGGCGAGCCACCAGGTCCGCCGGATAATTTTCGTCGTAACCCAGCAGGGGCAGCCGGGTTTGGCCGGCGACCTCGGCAAAAGCGGCGTAGACCTCCTCCGGCTTGGTGGTGAACAGGTGCAGGTTGATCCCGTCCACGCCCGAGTCCTCCAGGCGCCGGATGAAGTCGATGCTCTTGCCGGTCCACCACTTCCCGGTCCCCCCGATCACCAGGGCCCGGCCGCGAGCCTGCTCGGTCGCGGTCCGGCACAGCTTCTCGATCTCACCCTCGCTCATGCTCTTGAACTCGCTGCTGCCGTAAGTGAAGAAGATGACCGGCGCCTGGTTCTCGCAGAGAAAGTCCACGTAGTCCCTGAGATTGCCGTAGTCCACCGAGTAGTCCTTGGCCAGAGGGATGTTGATGGGCACTACCGGACCCCGGAGCCTGCGGTAGATCCGCTCGTGGGCAGTCTCGGAGTCGGGTCCCGGCAATACAGGGGCAGCGGCTACCCGGCTCCGACCTTAAAGCGCCACCACCGTGGCCGCTACCGTCCCGGCCAAGAAACCGCGCCGGCTCAAGCTGGGGTTGGAAAATCGTGTGAATGCCATCGATTGACTCCTCTGAATGCCTGTCGTCCGGGCACGGCCCGGCTACGCCCTGGGAACGGTCATGTCGGCCAGCATCTCGTCGGTGATATAGCGCCCCAGCACGAAAATCTTTCGGTCGGCGTACCAGAGGATGCGCTTGCCCCGATGTTCGGTGAAGCTGGCGTACATGGACAACCACTTCCAGAACTTGGGGAACACACCGGTGGCGTGGGTATCGAAGATCATCTTGGGCCGGCTGAACCAGACGGGCTGATGGGCCTTGGGACGAAATTCGCCCACCACGAAAAACTGGGGGCGGCGGGCATTGAGGTCCAGCGGCCCCTTGCCTCCGTAACCCGTGCCGTCGTGGTTCTGCATGAAGAGCAGAAAGCGCCCGTCGGAAAGCCGGAACATGGGGGTGGGCGAGACCGGGTTCTCCACCGGTTTTCCGCCGTCGCGGTACCTCAACATCTCGGCCTTGCGCCAGGTCCGGGCCTCGGCGTCGTCGGACACCGTGTACCACACCTGCCCGTTGGCGGTTCGCATGGCCGCGAACAGGCGTCCGTCCGGCAGGAGCACGGTCCCGGGCTCCTGACAGAAGGTGTATCCGTCGGATTTTTCTGGCTCGAAGGTACAGGGAACCCAGATCAGGTCCTCGTCTTCGGGAAGATAGGTCAGCTTGAGATCCCTGGGATGGGGCCCTTCGTCGATGTTCTCGTACCGGATGAACTCACAACGGCACTCCCCCAGGTTCTTGTCCTTGGAAAACGGTTTGACGTAGGCCGCCGTCGACCGGGTCAGGGGGACCACCGGACGGTCCCTGGCATCCCGGATGGGCTTCTGCCAGACGATGCAGCGGCTGAGCACATCCGGACCGGGATGATCGTACTTCGGGTTCCTCTTGTATGGCATGTCGATCCCGGCGTCCTGCCAGGTGTAGCCGTCGTCGTCGGAAAACTTGCAGCGCATGATGGCGTTGATGAACCCCTCGCCGATTCCCGGGGCGAAGTTGTAGAAAACGTAGATGCGGCCCGACTTGCTGACCACCGGCCAGCCGAAGTTGCAGTAGGTCCCAAGTTTTTCCGGTGCGGCGATGGACTGGGGCCGGGTCCAGGTCACCCCGTTGTCCTTGCTGCGCGCATACACCACCCTGTTGTCGTGGGCCCCTTCCTTGGTGGCCAGGGTCCAAATGGCCAGCAGGTCACCCCCGGGAGTGACCTCGACCAGCACGTGGTCGTTGGCCTCGGACGCATAGGGGGGGGCCTCGGGCAGGTAGAGCACCAGGTCAGGCTCGGTCCGCTTCCAGTCGGAGGTGTAGCAGACCGGTTCGCCGGAACCGGTGCCGGCCGTGCCCGCGGATCCCGCCGATCCGCCCGGAGGAGTCCGGCAGGTTGCCACGGTGGCCGTCAACCCCGAGGCCACGGTAAGGCTCTGCAGCAGTTGTCTTCGATTCATGGGGAAACCTTCGGTTTAGTGATCAGTGGTCAGTGATTAGTGGTTAGCCGGGCTCCGGTCCCGCAGGGCATGACTGATCATTCAGGGTGCCAAAAACGTGGTCTTGAAGCGGCAACGCATTCCCGAACGACGCCACTAATTCGCCGCTTCGCGGCTGCGGCAGCGCGAGTTTCAGACGACCCCAGGTTGCCACCCGGGGCTACCCTGA
>JAPPFQ010000546.1 GCA_028875135.1 Acidobacteriota bacterium | reverse complement strand
CCTCGGGAATCCCGCTCTTTCCCGCCGCCAGGCCGATGTCGAACCTGCGCCACACCATGAGGTCCTCATCGACCGGCTCGGCCGCCCACTGTTCGCGCTTGTTCTTGGAGAGATCCATGGGCGTATGGGCGAAGAACAGGATAGGACTGCCGTCCCTTCGGATGAAGGCGCTGCCGGAGGCTTCCAGCCTGGCGCCTTCCGGCGGCATCAGAACGGGACGCAAGTGCTCCCAATTCACCAGGTCCCGGCTTCTGGTGTGTCCCCAGCCGATGCCGCGCCCTCGGTTGTGGCCGTCCGACAACGGGCCCTGTTGGAAGAAAACGTGGTAATAGCCCCGGTAATGGAAGCCTCCGCAGACGTCGTTCATCCACAGGGCGGGCGGGCGATAGTGGTATACCGGACGGTCAGGATCCCGGGCCGCCTTGGGGGCGGCGGCTTCAATGGCCGCCACGGCCCGATCGATCCGTTCCTGCTCCGGGTCTTTGAGGTCAGCGCATCCGAGGAAGGTGACCGTCATCGTCAACAGCGCCAAGCCCGCTCCTATGCTGCTCTGGTTCATCTCGTCCCCTTTTTCCGGTGTGTGTGGAGAGCGGGAATTATCGCACAGGGGTGGGCTGCAGGGAACCCCGACCCTCGCACTTCCGCACAGCCATCCCGGGCTGTCCAACCCTTGCGGTTGCCCGGTTGTTTCCGTTCGCCCCGTCATCCCCGCGCTGGGCGGACACGCTGCCCATGGACTGGAACTATTGGGTTTACGCGCGGAAGCTGGAATCAGTATAGTGAGCAGCCTGTTATCCCCGTCAGGGTTGTTTCCGCGGGGCCTCACGAGGAACTGCCATGGACAAGCTCGTCATTACGGTGACCACCGATTCCACCGGGTCCTATCCCCGCAATCCCTACCTGACGCCTTGCACCGATGCCAGGGGCGTGGCCGAGGAGTACCTGCGGGCCCTGGATGCCGGCGCCGCCATCGTGCACACCCATGGCGCCTACACTCACGATCCCGTCATTCAACCGGACGGGCGCAAGCTGTCCATCCCGGACATGGAGGGCTGGCGGGACATCTCCGAGCGGATTCGCGCCAGGTTCGATCCCATCATGCAGTTCGGGATGGCCAGCATGCGCCTGGAACAGAAGCTGGAGCTCTGGGAAACCCTGCGTCCCGACATGAGCTCTATCAACTTCAACTCCCACGACGAGTATTTCCAGCCCGATCCGGAGTATCCGCCCTTCAGCGTCTACTCCGTCCATCCCATCAACGAGCTGCGGGAGTATGCCCGACTGGCCAAGGAACGGGGAGTCAAGCTGGAGATCGAGTGCTTCAGCACGGGAGCCTTCTGGGCCATCGGCAAGATTCGATCGGGCGACTTCTGGACCGACGAAGGGGTGCGGGAGCAGGAACCCGGCCTGCTGGCGGATCCCCTGTGGCTCACCCTCTTGTTCGGCTGGGACGGCCAGAGCTGGACCCCACCGACTATACGGGCCCTGCAGTACATGGTGGACAACCTTCCCCCCAATGCCAACTGGAGCATGAGCTGCATGGAGCCGCCCGTCTACTGGTCGATGGTGGCCCATACCATTGCCGTGGGAGGGCACGTGCGCATCGGCATGGAGGACTGCCCCTACCTGGAGGACGGGGTCTATGCCAGGACCAACGCCGAGCTGGTGGAAAAGTCCGTGCGCATCGCCAGGGAAATCGGTAGGGAGGTCGCCTCGCCGGAGGAGGCCCGAAGAATCGTGGGCCTGACATGAAGGGAATCAGTTGCAACTCCAACCTGCTGAGCGACCTGCCGGTGGAGCAGGCCATGGACGTGCTGGGCGAGCACGGCTACGCGGCCGTTGACATCTGCCTGGAAATCGCGCCGCCCTTCGTTCCGATACCCACGCCCCACCTCAGCCCCGAAGATGGGTCCGCCAAGCGCGAGCGGGTGCGCAGGCGGGCCGAAGAGGCCGGCATCGCCATCGCCGCCCTCAATGCCCACACCAACCTCTGCGCCCGAGATCCGGAAGAACGGGCCGCCAATGCCCGGTTTCTGGAAGGTTCCATCCGGATGGCGGCCGACCTGGGGGCCCCCATCGTGGTCACCGCCGGGGGAGGGAAGAACGCCTACGGATATGAGCAGTGGTTCTTCGATTGGGCCGTCGAGGTCCTGCGCCAGGTGCTGCCGACCGCCCAACGCCTGGGGATCGCCCTGGCCATCGAAGCCGGCAGTCCGGCGGGCTCCCTGATCTACAACCTCGAGACCATGCGGAAGCTGCTGGACACCAGTGGTCTGGAGGGGCTTCAGGCCCTGTTCGATTGCGCCCACTATCACATTCGGAGGGATTCGCCGGTCGAGGTGTTCAACACTCTGAAGGACCGCGTGGTCCACATGCATGCCAAGGATGCCGCGGGCGATCCCGAGAACATCGTCTTTCCGCCCCTCGGTCAGGGGGAGGTGGACTTCGACGGCTTGCTGGGCGCCATGGCCCGGGCCGGCTACGACGGTTACATCGCCATGGAGTACGAGGCCTTTGCCTGGGGCTTTTCCAGGGACTACCGCAAGGTCCTTACCGAGAGCAAGGCCTTCCTGGACCCTCTGATTGCCAAGCACTGGGGCTGACCGCCTGAAGTGGTATATTCGCGATGAATCGCGATCGTATCGCCGCCGGCGCCGCTGCAGGGAGACCCGTACACGTGACAGGCCCACCCTATTCCCCGATAACAGCCGGGCGGACAACGGCTGGATTCGTCCTTCCCGAACCTGTCGCAACCCTCGACGTCGTGATGGACGATGGCGCGCCGATTCGCGTCGTGCGCCACGGCAACCCGT
>JAPPFQ010000333.1 GCA_028875135.1 Acidobacteriota bacterium | reverse complement strand
ATACTGCCCCCGCTCGTTGGCATCCATCCAGTCGTCGCGGGGCTTCGTCACGTGACAGGTGATCCGCGGACCGGTGGGCGGGCGAAAGAAGGTCACGCCTTCGGCGCGCTGGGGGATGGCAAACAGGTCAGCGGCAGTCAGCAGGTGGTACAGAAAGATCTGCAATGCCCCGTCGAACAACGGAGGACAAGAGACATAGCCCTCTTCTCGACCTGTTGTCCACAGCTCCTCATCCATCTCGACATCGAAAAGATACGCCTTCGACACCGTATCCACCAGAACGCGTTGGATGGTCCTGAAAAAGGGACCGTACTGGAACGTCTCGCTAAGGACCGCTTCCAGGCGCTCGTAGAAATTCCGGTCATCCGCGAGAAACGAGGGCTTGAAGTGGGTCGTATCGATGTCGGCCAGCCGGCTTGGCACCTCCACCACATGGTCGTGACCCAGCAGGCGCACCTTCCCGCGGCAGTGCAATTCACTCTTCGCCTCAACGTCGTACCGCCGGGAAGAAATGGTGAAGGTCCATTCGTCCTTGGTCGTGGTCACCGGATGCAAGTCCGTTTGCAGACGTACCGGCGTCTTGGGAATGGGGCAGGGCTGGAGAAACTCTATCACGTCGAAGCAGGCGGAAACGCCCCCCAAGGCTTCCAGGATCAGTTCGATGTAACCGGCCCCCGGCATGATCGCCGCATGGTGGACTCGGTGGTCTGCCAGCCAGGGAAAGTCCTGCTCGGAAAGCCGCGCTTCGAAGAGCAGGTGATCGACAGGAACCTTGTGTCCGACCAACGGCCCATGGGAGTACTCCCCCTGTCGGACAAACATCTCGTTGTCGCACATGACATCCATCGTCGCCTGCTCTTCTCTCGGATGGCCGGGCAGCAGATGGGCGACCGGCTCCGGCCGCGGATACTGGGCGGCGAAGTCCAGATCTACGCCAGCCGTAAAAAGCGCACCCAGAGCCTGGTTGAAGCCGAGGCACACATCGCTGTCTCTCATCAGAGTCGGAATACAGGCAGGAACCGGCACACTGCATTCCAGGCACTGCGCGATGGTGGTTTGCAGGGCGCTGTGCGGTGCAATTTCCAGCACCACGTCGGGTCGATATTCCCGCCGGACGGTTTCCATCGCAGCCGCGAATCGCACCGGCTGGCGAATATTCGACCACCAGTAGGCGTTGTCCAATCGCGCCGTCTGCACACCGGTCACCGAGGAGATGAACGGCACGCCGGCGTCGAAGTCGCAGGCGTCGAGAAAGGACAGGGCGGCGAGCGCGTCGTCCTCGATCGGGTTCATGGCGGTGGAGTGGAAGGCGATATTGCCCGGCAGCAACTGGTTCTGCAGGTTGCGTCGGTCCAACTCCGCCATGATCGGCCGCAGGGCGGCTTCCTTGCCGCAGATGACGGTGTTGGCCGGCGCGTTCTCGCAGGCGATCTCCACTCGGGTCGGTCCTTCCTCGGGGCGGAAGGGAACGCGTAGCGTTTCGAGTATTTCCTCCACGCCCGCCCGGTCGAGGCCGACCGCCAGCATGCGGCCCGAACCCGCAACGCGCTGCTGCAGGGTGGCGCGGTGAAAAACCAGTCGGGTGGCGTCTGCCAATGACAGCGCCCCGCAGGCGTAGGCCGCAGCGACCTCCCCAGAGCTATGGCCAACCACGCAGTCCGCATGGACTCCCCACGTCTTGAGCAACTCCACCAGGCCGCACTGGATCATGAAAATGACCGGCTGGGCCAACCGGACTTCATCGAGTTCCTCCTGACAGGCCGAAAAACAGGCATCGCGGAGCGATCTGTCCGAGTGCTCTCGCCAGTGTTCCTCAATAGCATCGATCACGCGGCGGAAAACGGGGTCGGCGCCGTAAAGTGCGCGGCCGCAACCGGCCCACTGCGTGCCCTGCCCGGCGAACACCAGGGCCACCTGCCGCTCGCTCTCATCCACCGAGGCCACCGGCGTTGGGCTCTCGATGAAGTCGTCAAGCGCCTCGACCAGTTCTTGCCGGTTGCGCACCGCAAAGGACGTACGCGCAGCGAAGTGAGTCCGGCGGCGGCTGAGATTGCCGGCCAGCGTGTACAGATCCATTTCCGACTCGCCCAAGGCTTCGCGCAACTGCTGCGCACTGCGCCTCAACAAGCCGGAGGTGCGCGCCGACAGGGGAATCATGTGGCCGGATTCCGGCGCCAGCGCAACCGACCAGAGCCGCGGCTGCGCAGGGCGGTATTCCCGCACCACGCAGTGCCCGTTGGCGCCGCCAAAGCCGAACGAATTGATGCCGACCAGGACAGGAGGTTCGGGAAAAGGCTCACAGATTGTCTGCACCTTCATGGGGCAGTACTCGAAATCGATCTCGGGATTCGGCACCAGGTAATTCTTCGAAATCGGCGCGAAGGTGCGCCGCTGCATCATCAACACGACCTTGAGCAGAGCGCAATGGAAAGCGGCGGCTTCCATGTGCCCTACATTGCTCTTGACACTGGAAATTCTCAGCGGGACCTCGCGGTCGAAACCACCGAACGCCTCGTTGATAGCGGCTCCCTCGATGCGGTCGCCCACCACGGTACCGGTGGCATGAGCCTCGATGTAGTCGAATTCTCTCGGTTCGTGTCCGGAACGAGCGCACGCCTGGCGCATCAGGTCCGCCTGCGCGTGACGGGTCGGGGCGGTAATGTAACGCCCCTGAGCCAGGCCACTGCTGCCGTCGGCAGCCCCGGCCGCATTGACTGCCGTTGCCTCCACGACGGCGTGTATCGGGTCCCCGTCTCGCTCGGCCGCTCCCAGGGGCTTGATCGCAAAGACGAACGCCCCTTCCGAGCGCATGTA
>JAPPFQ010000608.1 GCA_028875135.1 Acidobacteriota bacterium | reverse complement strand
CTCAGAAGGTTGCCGCTGCCGGGTAACAGGCAGAAGTTTCCCAACTGGGGTTGATGTTTGCGACCATGGGTACAAACACCCACGAAAAAGTTGGCGGTGGCTTCCATATCAGCCACTTCCTCCTGCAGGAGGGTAGTTACCTCCTGGAAGATGGTCGGATTGCCAATAATCAGGCCTGCAATATGATTCTGGAAATAGATCTCCACAGAACCGAAAACGGACTTCAAGAAGGCATGGAATTCCCGGAAATCAAACTCACGAGTGTGGAATGGATTGGCCTGGTTGCTCTCCTGGGTATAGAAGATTCGATTGGGGGTGGAAATGACTGCCACCCCATTCGGTTTAAGTGCACGGTTAACCTCCTGCAAATGGGCTTGTTGGCCATGTAGATGTTCGATCAGCTCAAAACTGACCACCACGTCGACGCTGTCGTTGGCCAAGGGCAAACCGGCGCCGTCGCCAACCACCATCTCAATGTCGTCCCCGGCGTACTGTTCCTTGGCGTAGCGAACAGCTTCTTCAGAAAGGTCAATGGCCACCACTGAACTTGCCCTTTCCGCCAGGATTTTCGAGCCGTAGCCCACGCCGGAACCGATGTCCAGAACCGCTTTGTCCTCTACCAGAAGCTGTGCGAACCTGTAGCGGCAAAGGTGCTCGTTCAGCAGATCGGCATCAACCTTTCCGGGAACAATTCTCTCTCCTGTAAATTCCATCCACTACTCCAACAAAGGTTACAGCGACCGAATCGACATCCCGAGCGCCCACAAATTCCGACTTGGCCGGGGGACGTAACCAACCCACACCGACCACGAAGCCTGAACAGAAAAGATAGCCTGCAAGTTCTTTTCCCCGTGGTCCGGATCACGGTTTCTCGATCCTGATCCATTGAACAGCACACCCCAGATTTCTGTAATCCGAGGAAGACCCCGCCAGGCTGGGGTTCCAGAGGGGGCGCACCTGAAAACGAATGTTTGCGGGACGATTGTCGATGGCTGCCGGTGAAATGGGGAATGTGTACTCCTGGAACTGCTCTCCTACTCCGATCAGTTCCTTTGTGCCCAGTTTCACGTCATTGACCCAAACCGTAAGGAATTGTCGGAACTTGGGATCCGGATTCGACTTGACGCTTCGGATCACGAGTTGATAGTCCTCGACAGGATGCAGGGGAACCGGCCAAACCAGGCTCGGAGCAAGCCCGGTCCAGGAATACCCGTCGGCTTCTACCGGATAGAAGCCACTCCGTTCTATTGCCTCGCACTCGCCACCGAAATCCACCTGATAGGCACGGACCCCTCCCAGCGGAACCAGCGATTGGAGCTTGAGGCAATCCAGCATAAACCCCAGATCACGTGTGTCCTCACCATAACCCTCGGCGGATGGGTTAAAGGATTGAGAACGAATCTCGACGAGGTTTCTCTCCCCTTGGGCTAACTGCGATCGGTCGATCGGGATTTTGTAGTCGCTGAATTCCGGGGTCAACCGCAAGGCCCCTAGATCATGACCGTTAAGATGGACCCTAACTTGAGAATTTGTTGCTGCACCGGCGTCCGGGCGAGCCAGCCGTGCAATCAGAACTGCGGGGTAAGTGGCTTCGATTTCCGGCATCTCCATCGAAGCATCCCCCCGACTCCACCGGAACGTATTGCCGCCTGCCCCACGTTCTGCTTGATAAAACCCTATGGACGCATAGCCGAAGCTGGAGTGCCGGTTGAGCGCCTGATATGCCTTGGGGTGTCCTGGCTTGCGTGGTTTGACCTCGTAGAGTTGAAGACTGTAGTGCACATTTTGCATTATCTCGGGCAGGCGCTCATAGGTTCTTTCCACCAGTAGACTCGTGAAATAAAATCTCTCGCCGGGCTCAAAAATGTACTTGGAGCTGTTCAGGGAGGTCCACTCATCGCAGGAAATGAGAAAGACTCTCTTGTTTTCAGCCAGGAACTCTCCGACTACCCTCTCAAACGCAGCAGGATTTGGCTTGTCGTGGGCAAGAGGATATACGGCCTGCCCGAACAGGTTCCTCAGGGGCCCGAGAAAAAACTCCTGAGCTCGGCCGTGCTCGAACAGGACCACATCCGCTTCCGCTGTCCGGCTGGCCAGCAACGCCAATTGCGTCCAGGTTCCTCCAAGCTCACCTTGGCGCAAAAAAGGCCAGGCCGCTACCGTCTGCGTCGCAATCATTGCCATCAGCAACCCCGATCCACAAGCCCGCAGCAGAAATTGACGGGCTGCGGATCGAGCCGCTAGTCGCGGGTGGCTCGAAGCCAACCGGTACAAGCGCTGGATCGCCAGGCCTGCCAGGATGAGCAGCGCCGGAATCGTGACCTCGGCGTAGCGGCGGATGACCCAGTAGTTGTCGGGAAAGGCGTGAGACCTGTAGCCATAGAAGAGCAGGAAGGCTGCCAGCAACAGCAAGAAGGGCAAGGGGCGAACCTGACCTTTCAACACGACCTGCCGCAGTACCAGGATAACGCCAAGACAGGCCAGGCAAAGGCTCAAGGGACTGAGATACCAGCCCAGCCGAACCAGATTCAACTCATCATAATAGGGAATGGCACCCCGGTGGGGAGCCGACAGCGGCAGCAATTCGGCGCCCGAAGCCATCATGGGTCGAAGTAAGTATCCATAGGCGAAGGCTATGATCACCAAACCCGAGAGGCTTACAAAAGCTATCCTGCGTCGGCTCGCGGGATCTCCGGGGACCTTGAATTTGGGAAACCAAGCCCTCTGTCGGGCTCTCATCAAGCAAGTCAACCGATTGGACGACCACGCCACGGCCACCGCCAGCAAGGCCAGCACAACCAGCCAAACCCATTGCCGG
>JAPPFQ010000704.1 GCA_028875135.1 Acidobacteriota bacterium | reverse complement strand
AGAGGGTGGAGCGGAGGGCGGGGGTGCGGCCGACCTCGCGGATGCAGCGGCGGAGGTCGCGGGGGCGGACCAGTTGGCCGTGGGGGGAGCCCGCGGCCGTGGAGATGCTTTCGTTCATCAGGGTTCCCCCGAAATCGTTGGCGCCGCTTTCGAGGCAGGCCTGGCCCAGTGAGAGGCCCTCCTTGACCCAGGAGGCCTGGATGTTGGGGATGTCGCGATTCAGGACCAGGCGGGCGATGGCGTGCATCTTCAGCACCTGGCTTCGGCTGGCGCCGGCCCGAATCCCCGGGATTTGTCGGTCGGCGAACATGGGGGCCTCGGAATGGACGAAGCTGAGGGGCACGAACTCGGTAAAGCCGCCGCTGCGCCGCTGCAGGTCGCGCAGCAGCAGCAGGTGGCGAGCGCGGTGGCGCGGGGTTTCCAGGTGGCCGTACATGATGGTGGAGCTGGTGCGGATTCCCAGGGAGTGAGCCGTGGTCACCACCTTGATCCATTGATCGGTGCTGATTCGCCCGGGGGCGATGATCTTGCGGACCCGGTCGTCCAGGATCTCGGCCGAGGTGCCTGGCAGACTGCCGATTCCGGCCTCTTTCAGTTCCCGCAGGTAGTCGTGGATGCTCATGCGGGACTGCCTGGACCCGTAGAGGATCTCTTCCGGGGAAAAGGCGTGCAGGTGGATTGCGGGCGCCGCCTCCTTCACCGTCCGGCAGAGGTCGATGTAGTAGCGACCGTCCATGCCGGGAGGCAAGCCTGCCTGGATGCAGACCTCGGAGGCGCCGTAGCGCTGGGCTTCCAGGGTCCGCCTGACGATTTCCTCGGGCGGAAGATGGTAGCCCTCGGAGCTGGCCGCGGTGCGGCTGAAGGCGCAGAAGCCGCATCGCTTGACGCACACGTTGGTGAAGTTGATGTTGCGATTCACCACGTAGGTCACGTCGTCCCCCACGGTCTGCCATCGCAGGAAATCGGCGGCCTTGAGCAGCACCCCATAGTCGGTTTTCCCTGTCTGGAAGAGGTGGGCCACCTGTGTCTCCGAGGGGTCCCGGCCCTGCAGGCAGTCCTCGATGGCCCGGACCACCGCAGGCGTCGCCTGTCCCAGGGCGGTTTCCACCTCGGCTTCGCTTCTGAGCGTCCCGGTGAGTTCTCCCGGCGTCAACATGGACGTTCCTTCCAAAGCGGCTCGAGTTGGGCCTGGGGCACGAACCCCTCGGCATCGGCGTCGGCCTCCAGGCGACTTCTCAGCCCGGCCGGCAGGCCGTTGTTCCTTTGGCGAATGAATTCGGGGTATACGGGGAAGCGAGCCCTCAGCCGGAAGTTCCTGTCTTCGACCTGGCGCTGCAACTGTGCCAGGTGGGGCCAGGGGGCTTCCGGGTTGACGTGGTCGATGGTCACCGGTGAGATGCCGCCCCAGTCGTTGATGCCCGCGCCCAGAAATTCCAGGTAGCCGTTCTCTCGGCCCGATCCGCTCAGGTTGGGCGGCACCTGGATGTTCATCTCCGGGCCCAGAATAATCCTGGCTTCGGCAACGGTTGTGAGCGTCTCCTCGGTGGAAAGCTCGTTGGCCCACCTCATGGGCGTGGCCGCCTTGGCCCGGAAGTTTTGAATGATGACTTCCTGGACGTGCCCGTAGCTCTGGTGCAGTTCTCCGATCAGGTGCAAGGCTTCCGTGCGTTCCCGGGCGGTCTCTCCGATGCCCACCAGCAAGCCGGTCGTCACCGGGATCTTCAACTGCCCGGCGGCGCTCAGGGTGTCCAGCCGGGCCCTGGGGTGCTTGCTGGGAGCGTGCTCGTGAGGCCCGCCGGGATCGCAGAGCCTGGGGCTGCTGCTCTCCAGCATCAGGCCCAGGGAGACGTTCACTTCCTTGAGTGCTTCCAGTTCCGACAGGACCAGCGTGCCGGCGTTGCTGTGGGGATAGAGGGAGGTTTCTCGCAATAACATACGGCAGATCGACTCCAGGTATTCGATGGTGCTGCCGTAGCCCTCCCGGGACAGCCACCGCCGGGCTTCGGGGTATCGCTCCTCCGGCCGTTCTCCCAATACCAGCAGGGCTTCACGGCATCCCCGTTTCTCTCCCTCCCGGGCCACCGCCAGAACCTCCTCGGGACTCATGTAGGGAGAGCGCAGCCGGCCGGGAGGCTGGCGAAAGACGCAGTAGCCGCAGACGTCCCGGCAGAGCTGGGTCAGTGGGAGAAACACCTTGGGCGAGAAGCTGAGGATGCGCCCTTTTCCCTGGTCACGCAGCCGGGAAGCCCGGGCCAGAAGCGCCGGGTAGCCGTCAGCGCAGGCTTGGGACACCATTGGCCTTTTCCTGGGAGTCGCCCGGGGAAGGGAGCGGGTGCTCCGTAATGATGAATTCCTCCACCGGCGCCCCCCCGATCAGGTGCTCCTGGATGATGCGCTCGATCACCGCCGGCGTACAGGAGTGGTACCAGGTGCCCTCCGGATACACCACGGCGGTGGGTCCTTGCAGGCAGATGCGAAGACAGTTGGCCTTGGTGCGGAAGACACCCCCCGGGCCGGTCAGATTGAGTTCCTGCAGGCGACTCTTGAGGTAGTTCCAGGATTCCAGGCTGGCGGCTTTCTCGCAGCACTTGGGCTTGGTCTGGTCGCAGCAGAGAAAGATGTGCCTGCGGATCTTGTCCACGCCGAGAGCCGTTGCGGTGTCTTCGAGCTGTTGGTTCATGGTTGTTGGTCCAGGAGGACTGTTCCGGCCGATTCCAGCCGGCCCGATTCAATCCGGACAGAGATGGGGTCAGCCGAGCGACACCAACTCCCTGCGCCTGCCCTTCCCCAGGGCCATCAGGAAAATGGCGCTCTTCCCCCG
>JAPPFQ010000619.1 GCA_028875135.1 Acidobacteriota bacterium | reverse complement strand
CGGCAATCCAGGCGGATCGACGGCGGTTGAGCCCTGGATTCAGCGGAACCCCCGCTTGACCCGTTTCTTGATTTTTCTGGCCAGTTTCTCGAGGTCTTCAGCCTTCTTGAAGATTCCTATCGAGTAGGTATGGGGATTGGAATTCTGAATCATTTCCTTGAGCTGCGCGGATCCTTCCGCCAGCTTCTCCGAGTCGCTCTTCAACTTCCGAAAGGCCTCCCGCAGCCTCCGCGCATTCATCTTGGCTCTCTGATCGGCGGAAAGCCCCGTTCGGCCCGCGGGGCCGGCAGTGGTGGGAAAACTCGGGGGGATCGCAGGAACGGTCTGGCCCTGGTGAGGACGGCAAAGGACCACCAGGAACACGCTTCCAAGAAAGGCCAACCCAAGCTGTGCTTTCATGAACCGGCTCCTTTTCTTCGGGTATGACTCTGTGGAGTAAACTGTATTGTGACGGTCTTGTCAATTCGGACCTGTTTCCTGCCGGGCAGTCGTTCCAATCCGCATTCCGATCGAAATCCGATGCTGCGATGAGGGCTTCGTGAAAGAGGTTTTGCTCAAGATCCAAGGCTGGTTTCTGGCACTGACCGAGCCTTTGGGAGGGTGGGGCCTTCTGCTGATCGCCCTGGTCGACTCTTCATTCCTCTCGCTTCCGGAAGTCAACGACATCCTGATCATCACCCGTTCGATCCAGTCCCCCCACCAGATGCTCTACTTCTGTTCCATGACCACCATCGGCTCCGTTCTGGGCTGCATGATCCTCTATCTTGTCGGACGCAAGGGGGGCGAGGCCCTGGCTCGCAGAAAATTCGCGCCCCACCGGTTGGAAAGAATTGGTGGCTGGTATCGCCGCTACGGCATTCTGGCCGTGATTGTTCCGTCGATCCTGCCTCCCCCCACACCCTTCAAGATCTTTGTCCTGAGCGCCAGCATCTTCAAGGTCAGCCCGGCCAAGTTCCTTCTGGCCATCACCCTGGGTCGAGGATTTCGCTATTTTCTACAAGGATACCTGGCCGTCCGATACGGCCAGCAGGCGCTCTACTACATGAGACACCACTATCCCACCATAGCCTGGGCAATCCTGGCCTTGTTGATTTCAGGGGTCCTCACTCTTCTGCTTGTTCGCCGGTTTCGACGGGCTCAAATCAGTTGACTCCATTCTGCCTGATTTGGTAACATGATCGTATTAAAGACGTTAGGAGCCATTTGCAAAAGGCTCGACGTTAGGTAACCCATTGCCTCCTTCCCGCCTCTCCCTGATAGTCCTCGCCGTCGCCAGTATTCTTTTCTCCTCATCCGGCTGCAGTCCGGCTCGCAGGAGTCAGGCGGTCCGGGTTCCCGCCCTTCAGGATCCCCGGCCGGCCCTGACGGCCACCAGGACGGAGTTGATCGAAAAGGCCGGCCAGGCATCGAGATCGATCCAGACCTTGAAGCTCAAGGTATCCTACCAGCTTACCGGCCGCAATCCCGAAACGGGAGAGACCAAGGAGTGGCGCGAAAGCGATGGGTTCATCCTGCTTAGAAAGCCTGGCGACATCCGGGTCAGGGTCCAGGTGTTTCAGGTCACGGCCATCGACATGGTGTCCGACGGAACGGAATTCTCGATCGACGTCCCTCGCAAGAACACCTTCATTCGAGGGCTCAACCACCAGGTCATCCTTCCGCGCAAGGACGTTCCCGTCAACGTCCGGCCCCAGCACATTTTCGAGGCGCTGGCCCTCCAGGCGCTTGAAGACGCCGACCCTTCCTTGATTTCCCTGCAGGAACACCAGCGGGACGGACGGAAGTTCTACATCCTGTCCTGCAACCGGTGGGCCTCCGACGGAAGTCTGGCCCTGAAACGGAAGATCTGGTTCGATCGGGTCGATCTCAACATCGTGAGGCTGCAGGCGTACGCTCCGGGGGGCCGGCTGGAATCCGAAATCCACTACAGCGATTTTCGCAGCGTGGGAGGACAGGTCTATCCGGCGCTGGTGCGCTTCGAGAGGCCCCAGGAAGCCTACCGGATGGCGATTCGTGCCCAGAAAATAGAGATCAACCCCAACCTTGCCGCTGCCGCCTTCGTGCTCAGGAAATCACCAGTCCGCCAAGTGGTCGACTTGACCCGCGACCCTCTGCCGGAAACGGTGAACTGAGGGGATCTGCCGAGTGAGCACCCAACTGATTCTGTCCAACGTCGTTTCCCGCCCGATGCGTTCGCTGGCCACTGCCCTGGCGGTCGGGGTGGAGGTGGCGTTGATTCTGCTGCTGGTCGGCTTGTCCACGGGCATGATCCGGGAAAACAGCAGACGCATGGCCGGAGTGGGAGCCGACATCGTCCTGCAACCGCCGAATTCCTCCCTGGTGCTGGCTGCCAGCACCGGGGCCATGTCGGTCAAGATTGCCGACCTGGTCTCCAGGATCGAGGGGGTGAAGGCTGTGGCGCCTGTATACTTGCAATTCAACACCAGCGGCGGAATGGGGCTCGTCTGGGGCATTGACCAGGAGAGCTTCGACCGGATCACCCAGGGGTTCATCTATCGGGAAGGCACGGGCTTTCAGGGGCCCGACGACGTCATTATCGACGACATTTACGCTGATGGAAGGGAGCTCCGGTTGGGGGACGACCTCAAGCTGATGAATCACTCCTTTCGCGTTACCGGGATTGTCGAGCACGGAAAGGGATCTCGGGTCTTCATTCCACTCGATACCATGCAGCGACTGGTGGGCACACCCGGACAAGCCACCATGATGATGATCAAGTGCCATCGACCGTCCGATATCGCCGGGATCCAGGCCGAGCTCGGGCGCCGTCTGAAGTCGTACGCCACATTTGACATGAGCAG
>JAPPFQ010000383.1 GCA_028875135.1 Acidobacteriota bacterium | reverse complement strand
GCCGTCGACCGAGTCCAGGCAGGCGAATCCGACGGCCAGGGCGGATAGGACCGGGGGAAGCCAGCGTTGCCTCCAGCTCAAGCGGAAACGGCTTTCCACCCGGTCGGCGCCGCGGACCGCTTCGGTCGGAGCCACCCGTGAAGCCTCCAGGGCAGGGACCAGCGCCGCCAGCAAGGCCAGGGGGATGCCCACCGCGAATGCCAGAATCAGGTGTTCCGGACCGAGAGACACCGGTTCGGCGGCGGATCGGATGTAGAGCCTATCCAGCGTGGAGCCTGTCAGTCCGAGGGCGCCGCGGGCCAGCCAGCCACCCAGCAGGATGCCGAGAGCGCATCCCAGCGCCGCCAGCAGGCCGGCTTCGGCCAGGAACAACCCCGCCACCTGGCGCCGGGACCCGCCCACCGCCCGCAGGATCCCGACCTCCCGGCGCCGGGTGATGACCGAGAGCGACACCGTGTTGTAGATCAGGAACAGGCCGACCAGCAGGGCGATGTGGGAAAGGGCGGTCAGGTTGAAGTGAAAGGCCTCCAGCATCTTTTCCACCTGGCGCCCGCGGCGGGAGGGACGCTGGACGCTCAATCCCTCGGGCAGCCGGGCGGCGATGGCGGCTTCGGCCCGGTCGATGGAGATCTCGGACTTCAATCGCAGGTCGACGCGGTCGATCCGACCCAGGCGACCGAAGAGCCACTGGGCGGCCGCGATGTCCATCAGGGCGAAGGTTCCGTTCAGGGCCCGGGCCGGCCCCCGGTCCAGGAGCAGTCCGCGCACCGTCAGAGTATCCCGGCGATCCCCGATGTCGAGGTCCAGTCCCGAGCCCGGGTCCAGGCCGTGCCGTCGGGCCAGTTTCTGCGTCAGCACGATGGCGCCCGGGTCGCTGAGCAGTTGCAGGAACTCGCGGGGGGTGGGGGAATGTTGCCGGTCGGCAAAGCGCACCAGGCTGTAGTCCCGAAGGGTTTCGTCCCTGAGAATATCGACCCCCAGAATTCTCAGCCACTCCCTCTCCCCCGAGGGAAATGAAGCCCTGGCTTCTCCTTCAATGACAGGACTGATCTGTCCGAACCGCTCCAGCCAGTCCAGTTCCAGCAACCGCTCTTCCCTCAGGCCCTGGCCGGAGCCGACGATCTCCAGCGAGGTCTTGCCGGCCACCATTTCCAGGGCCGCCTCGAAGCTCCGGACAGAGGTCTGATTGGCCATCCGGACCGCCAGCACCACCGCGATGCCCAAGGCAACGCCCAACACGGTTGCCAGGGCGCGCAGCTTTTCCTTGCGGAGCCGGCGCAGGATGAATGTCCGGAAGAGGTCCATTGGTGGCCTCGCCTTGAAAGGGCGGGGGATTGACGGTCGGGAGCTCATCCCTGTCCATCGTCCGGGTCGGGCCTGGAGACGGGCCTCCGGGACTCGATCCTGCCATCCACCATGTGAATCACGCGCCGGCCGGCAGCCGCCATCCCGGCCGAGTGAGTGGCCATCAGCACCGTGACTCCCAGGGACCGGTTCAGTTCCTGCAGGAGCTCCAGCACGTCGGCGCCGCTGGCGGAATCGAGGTTACCGGTGGGCTCATCCGCCAGAAGCAGCAAGGGGTCGTGGCAAACCGCCCTCGCGATGCCCACCCGCTGCATCTCTCCTCCCGAGAGCTGCTGGGGGTAATGGCCCAGACGATGGAGCAGGCCCAGGCGCTCGAGCAACCCGGCGGCCTTCCGCCTGGCGGCGTCGGGCGATACGCCGTCCAGCATGAGGGGAAGGGCGGTGTTTTCCAGGGCGGTGAGGGTGGGCAGCAGATTGAAGGATTGAAAGACGAAGCCGATCTGACGTCGGCGGACGCGGGTGAGCCGGCCTTCGTCCAGACTCCCGAGATCGGTGCCGTCCAGCCATATGCGTCCCCGGGTGGGATAGTCCATGCCCCCGCAAAGATGCAGCAGGGTCGACTTGCCGCACCCGGACGGTCCCGTCAAGGCGACGAACTCTCCCTTTTCCAGGGACAGGTCCACCTCCCGAACGGCAACCACGGGAGCCTCTCCCTGGGTGTAGGTCTTTCCGACCGCCTCGGCGCTGAGTACCGGCACACCGTCCTCCCGGGTTGCAAACGGGGCTATGATAGTGCAAAACGGAGCCGGCCGAGGGGTTATCCGCGAAGCGGCTCCAAGGTAGTTCCAGTCATACAAGCACGTCCCCCCTGTTGCCACCCTTCCTGATCGGACTCCGAAATCAGACCCGTTTGCCAGCCGCCGCGAACCGTCCGGACGGATGAGTCAGGCGCGAGACAGGCTGAGCCGGATGGCTGCCAACGTCAGCGTCTTGGCCACGTAAGTCACCAAGTGCACACTATATCAGCTAAGTATTCACACTATTGTCACACCATTTTCCGCATAATTGAGCTCGGTACCGTAGATAAATGGGGATGGTGTTGAGCAAACGGAAATACCGCCCGGCCGGATTCTGAAATGCGTCGCATATGCCCGGAAGCGCAATGATTCGGCTTGGCCATTTGAGCTCAAGGGTTTAGGGGGAGGAGTCGGATGTGCAGAGAAGAAATCGGAAGGGTTGCTTTGGGAGTCTGGATGGGATGCATCACGGTTGCAGCCGGGCTGCTTTCCGACGCCAGGGGTCAAAGTCCCGCGGCCGAGAGGGAGGCTCTGGTAGCGGTCTACAACGCCACCGATGGGGCCAACTGGAGCAATAACCGGAACTGGCTGAGCGACGAGCCCCTGGAGGAGTGGCACGGCGTCACCGTCCAGGATGGGCGGGTCACCAGCTTGGATCTCAACGACAACCAACTGACGGGCTCGATTCCGGCCGAGCTGGGGAACCTGGTCAATCTGCGGTTTCTGGTTC
>JAPPFQ010000349.1 GCA_028875135.1 Acidobacteriota bacterium | reverse complement strand
GCATCAAGCGCTTTGGCGACATTCGACCCTTCGGGGCGCCTCCCGGGATGCCTGTTCGCTCTCTGGTGGTGCCGCGGGGCTGAGCATCCGACAATTCAGCCTGGCGAAGAAAGTCGGGAACGCGGTTGGTGGCGAAGCCTTCCAGCACGGTCCCGGTCCCTCTATCCTTAACGGTAATCTTGTTGAAGTCTCCATAGTTGAAACCGGCCACCTTGAGGGGCACCTTCGATTTCCACCTGGAGAACCCCAGCTTCCCGTCCTTCCCTTCCTCGATGCGATCGCCGACGCCGGCCAGCAGGTACCGCTTGGGATAGGTGAATCGGGCCTCGTAGGTGGCCCGGTCGCGGAAGGATCCAATGGAGGGATACCAACTGCTGCGGGCGCCCACGGCGAAATTGCCGCCGCCGGCGCTGTGAATGACCTCGTCGCCCGCATAGCGAACGTTGACCCGGTACTGACTATTCCGTTCGAGGGCCGCGGGAAGGATCAGGTAAAAGCCCGCATCCTCTCTCTTGCCGCTCTGAACGAAGTGGATCGGTTGTCCCTGGAAGGTGACTTCGGAAACCCGCAGGGTGGGCAGGAGCCCGAACTTGACGACCCTGGCGCCATCGCGGAGCGCGCGAAAGTCGATCCCCACCTCGGCGCTCAACTCGCGGTTCGAAGCGATTCCGGCCTCGATGTCGTAGTGGGTGACATCGATGACTCGCTTGTCCTCCCGGGAGCTGGCTGTTCCGCGGTCGTGCTTGCTCTTGAGATGGGTCAAGTACCAGATTCCGTCCCTCCGGCCTTCCGGGTTGAAGTTGATCAAAGCCACTTCTTCCGGCGAAAGCATCTGCGGAACGCCGCCGAGGGGCCGCAGGTGAAAACGCAGGTCCCTGAAGCGCTCCCCCCGGATGTACGCGCTGAAGAACTTCGGCCGATGGGGATTGAGAAGTCCGCTGAGCAGGTCGGCCTCGATATTGTCCATGTCGGCGCCGGTGAAGATGGCCTCGGTGAAGCTCCTTGGGTTTTCTCTGCGGCGGCGCATTCGCTTTCGGAATCGCTCCAGGATCTCGGCCGCACTCCCGGGCGACGCGGCCTGTCCCGCCTTCCGGACCTCCAGGCCGGTGTCGTCGGTAAAGCAGAAGACCGCTTCCTTGAAGGTCTCCCGGACTTCTCTTTGTTCGGTGTAGAGCTCGATGACACCGGCTTCCAGGGTGGTAGCGGGCTGCAGCCGGAATTCCCCCTCTCCGCTGAACACGGCGACCACCGTCTTCCCCAGGACCGGTTCCAGAAAAGTCACGGTGCCTGACACCAAGCGGATGACGCCGACATCCCGGGTCAAGGTCAGGGCGTTTACGGACAGAGACTGGCCAAGCCTTGCGTCCCGAAGGGCCAGGTAGTCGGGATGGCTGTTGGCCAGCGAGGATATCTCCGGTCGGTCGGAATAGGCTGGAATCGGAACCAGGAGAACGACCCAACAGAGCAGATAGGAGAGAGGCCTGAGCATGGGAACAAGACTTTCAAGTTGTCGTTGATGACCGGCTCGCCAGTGGTGAGGGATCACCACTCGGAACTCCAGTTCCGCCAGAATAACCGGTCCCCGGCGCTAACTCAAGTTCGACAAAAAGGACAATGGCAGTAGAATCCGTGTAGCGGTTACCTACTCATGAATGTGGTGGAGGGGGAAGGCAATGAATGACGTCCGACGATCTGAGAAATCGGCCAATCGGTACCGGATGACACCTGTGGCTTGCATGGTCCTGGTTCTAGGTCTGGTCCTGACGGCGGTCGGGTGCGGTGGACCAGCGCCCGCCGAATTGGAGGTCACCGCCTCCCAGCGGGTGCATCCGGTGCTGATCCGGAATGAGCACAATTCCCTGATGCGGCTGACGGTCGAATCCGGGGCGCCCGGCCAACGCGTTCGATCCTTCACTTTCAGTCTGAGCGGCACCGACGATCCCAACGACATCGAGTCGCTCGAGTTGTTCTATGCGGGAGACGGGGAGAATCTTCAGCCCGGAGACCGCTTCGGCGATCCCGCCGGCCCCGCCCCGGAACTGGTCTTTCGAGGCGACCGGGAGCTTCCGCCGGGGAAACACGTCTTCCGGCTCTCGGTTCGGCTGCAGCCCGACGCCGACCTGGGGCACCGGGTGGATGCGGTCTGCACCGCCGTGGAAACCTCGGCGGGAACGGTGAAACCCCGGGACGAGACTCCCAGGGTCAGCAAACGCATTGGGGTGGCTCTGCGCAAGCACATGGAAGAAGGGGTGCACACCTACCGCATCCCCGCGCTGGCCACCACTCCCAAGGGGACCCTGCTGTGCGTCTACGACATGCGGAGACGGCAGTCGCGCGACCTGCAGGAAGACATCGACGTCGGGCTGAGCCGGAGCACCGACGGCGGCCGCACCTGGGGGACCCAGCGGGTGATCATGGACATGGGGGAATGGGGTGGGCGGCCCCAGGAGGAAAACGGCATCGGCGATCCGGGCATCCTGGTCGATCCCCAGACCGGAGAAATCTTCGTCTGGGCCGTGTGGATGTGGGGCAAGCCCGGCAAGCACCAGTGGGTGGAGGACGGCTCCGAGCCCGGATTCGACATCGCCAAGAGCGCCCAGGTCATGATGGCCCGCTCCCGCGACGACGGCCTTTCCTGGACCCGGCCGCGGAACCTCACCCGCAAGCTGAAGCAACCGGAATGGTGGCTCTTCGCCCCGGCGCCCAACCAGGGGATCGCTCTTGCCGACGGCACCCTGGTGATGCCGACACAGGGGCGCGACCGGACGGGATACCCGTTCGCCAACATCACCTACAGCCGCGACCACGGCGCCACCTGGACCGTGAGCAACCACGC
>JAPPFQ010000029.1 GCA_028875135.1 Acidobacteriota bacterium | reverse complement strand
CCCAGGGACAGGCTTGGGGGCCACCACGGCAGGCTCGCGTGGTCTGCAGAATCTTGATCCAACTGATCTGAAGAGCGTCTTCGGCCAGATCGTCGTCGCCGGCGAACCGCCTGGCCAACGTAAAGAAACGCGGGGAGCAACACTTGATCCATTCTTCAGGATTATTTTCCAGCAGGGCACAGGATGTGGCGGCATGCTTGAAGTTTGAGGAAGGGAGAACGTGGAAATCAGTTTTCGCAGCAGGCATTTGATCAATCCCCGGATGTTGTCGTTTCTCAGCCCGGCTGAACATAAGTCAGGGCCTTCCCATATCGGACCTGATATAGACAGCTCACGATTGTCAGCGCGAGACAGGTTCTCTTCCAATGATGGACGAGTGCGTTACGCGCTGGGAGCTTTCTATAGTGGAAGCTCTCAGTGCAAGCTTTTTTGTGGTGTATACCCCGGATTAGATACGGTGAGAGACCTGTCAAGGCTCACACGGAAATCCTCTCCACAATATTCCGCGTCACACACCGTTGCCGGCGATCGTAGATCTGAGTGGTCTTGGGATTGGCGGAGCCGGCCAGGTCCTGACGGACCAGGTGGGTGGCCACCGGGAGTTGACATAACGTACTCTTATCGGCAGTCGCCGCTGCTCATTCCAAAGGACTTAGCAGAAACCCTGCCGGCGAGCTCCCGAAAACCACAAGATGTAGGGCGCCGGGGACCTAGCCTGGAGGACTCTTGTGGTGTTTCCCTTTGGCCAGCGGATTCAATCATCATCCGTTCAAATGAAGCCGATGCGTCGTCGGGCCGTTTTCTTGCTTGGCTGTGTCGACTCGGTGACCGAGTCGCCGGTGCCGATCGACGCCATTCCGTTTGAGGTCGTACAGAATCGATGCGAGTAGACATGCGGTCCCTGCTCCGAGTAGGACTGCGCATCCCGCTCCAATCGGCGGCGCGCCGCTTCACCGCGGGCGATGACTGCGTAGGCCCCCTCCATCTCGCGGTCGAGCTTAGCGGCGATTTTTTGGTTCAACCGGCTGAGTTCGGCGGCGATTTTGTCGATGTAATTCAGTGCCTCGTAGGCTTCGCTGGGCATGATTCCCATTAGATACCCCCTAAATCCGTGAGCCTTGCCGGGCAGGCTACGATTTCTCGGCCTCTGGCATACCAGAGAACCCGGAAACCCGTTCCCGCCCCGGTTTTCCTCTCAGAGGCCGCTGGCCTTGCTGGTTATGGTCGATCCGCGAGAAAAAGGTCCATAGCTGCGCCGGCGGAATTCGCACCAGGTGGAATATGACTTGGTCTTGCTGTCGGTTGCGGTGGCCGCGTGGCTGGGTGACGTTTTGCTGGTACTCCTCGAAATGCCCCGGCCAGCGTGTCATCCTTGTCCCGGAGACAGCAAGGCGCGCTTGACCGCCTCCGGCTCCCTTTCGATCACACGCAGAATATTCGCCGCCGGTCCGCTGACCCGCCGAGTTCCCTGCTCCCATTTGCGATAACCGGAAAGACTCATGCCCATCAATGGCGCCATCTGTCCTTGTGTGAGGTTCGCTTGCTCTCGAACCTCGCGCGGAGTCACGGGAGCATGGAGGATGGCTGGACCATTCCTGATTGCGTGAGCGAGGGCCTCATTGAGGGACTGGATCAGATCTTTGCCAAAGGTGCTCATTTTCTCTCATCGCCCTATTGAACAAAAGCAATTCAGGAGCAGCCGATCGAAGTTATTCCAGTAATTCAACAACGTCCCCAGTGCTCTTCAGTGTCCTACACGAACACCGATGGTGAGACGCCGAATCGTTCTGACAAAGCGCGTATCTGCCTGACGTTGAGTTCCCGCTTCCCGGCCAAAATTTCAGAGACTACCCCTTGGGATCCCACGTCGGGCAAATCAGACTGGGTCAAATGATGCTCCTCCATGAGGAATTGTAGTAGTTCCCTTCCCCCAGATTTTGGCACGGGATGGTGTTGTTCCTCCCAGACATGAACAAGAGTGCCGAGCGTATCGAGCAGAGAATACAGTGGGTGATGGTCGTCGGTGCCTACTTCATCGATGAGGCTATTGAGTCGATCCACCGCCAAGTCATAATCCTTCTCATTTTGGATTGTGAGTAAGGCACTCACTTGAGTCCAAGATCGTTCAAGCTGTGGGGTAATGACACTCATGTCTTCCATCCTCCGCGGTCACAGACTTTCAAGAACCCATTAATTCTTCATCTCCGCGAGAGACCAGCGCTTGGCCATTTTCCGGAGTTCAGGAAGATGTTCGGGCCAGTCATGCAAGGTAGCTGGGTCCCAATCAGCTCCGTTCGGCCAAACCAAAGTATGGACTTCAGGGTCAATCCGAACCTTGTCGAACAAGGACGCGTCTCGCAACGGACCAAACAATTCGCCCTCCAGTACGACTTGGAAGTCAATTACCTGTTCTGTGCCGTCGTCGAATCCAACTCGAAGGGTGTAGGGTGCCTGTATTTCATAAAAAACCACACGATGTATGGGATGCCTCATGCCAATCTCCTCTATCGAAGATAGCTCTGTTAGTCCCCCTTCGTGTCTTTAGTGGATTCCAATCCATCCTCAATGGCCACAACCCGTTCGATGAGTTCCCGGCCGCAGCGTTCGTGGTAGGCGTCGTAGGGCAGGATGGGCTCGCGCACGTTGTGGGTGGAAAAGAGGCCTCGCCGCACGCAGTAGCGCTTCAGGAAGTGGATGGATATGTCGATGTGCTGGTGGACAAAGGCCAGGTAGGGGAGAATGCGGTCGAACAGGGCCATGGCTTCGGCTCTCCGTCCCTCCCGGTGCAGGCGGTAGATGTGAACGAAGGGCTTGTTGATGGCGGTGGTATTGAAGCCGTGGAT